>JAEYNO010000078.1 GCA_023412515.1 Actinomycetes bacterium | reverse complement strand
ACCCAGGCGGTCGGCCGGGTCAGCCGACGCCGTCCGGCCGCCGAGCGGCACGCCCGACGCGCGTCAGAACCGCGCGCGGACCGCCTCGCCGTGCGCGGGCAGGCCCTCGGCGTCCGCGAGCGCGACGACCCGGTCGGCCACGACCGCGAGCGCGTCGGCGTCGTACTCGATCACCTGGACGGCACGCAGGAACGAGTGCACGCCCAGGCCGCTCGCGAAGTGCGCGCAGCCGCCCGTGGGCAGCACGTGGTTGGACCCGGCCATGTAGTCGCCGAGGGACACGGGCGACCAGGGGCCGACGAAGATCGCACCGGCGCTCGTGACGCGCTCCGCCCACGCCGCCGCGTCGACCGTCTGGATCTCCAGGTGCTCGGCGCCGTACGCGTTGACGACGGCCAGCCCAGCCTCGAGGTCGTCGACGAGCACGATCGCGGACTGCGAGCCGCGCAGCGCGGTCGCGACCCGCTCGCGGTTCACGGTGTCCTCGACGCGGTCGACGAGCTTGGCCTCGACGGCGCCCGCGAGCTCGACGGACGGCGTGACGAGCACGGCCGCGGCGAGCGGGTCGTGCTCGGCCTGCGACACCAGGTCCGCCGCGACGTGCACGGCGTCGGCCGTGCCGTCGGCGAGGACCGCGATCTCGGTCGGCCCGGCCTCGGCGTCGATCCCGACGAGCCCGCGCACGAGGCGCTTGGCCGCCGCGACGTACACGTTGCCGGGCCCGGTGATGACGTCGACCGGCTCGCACAGGGTCTCGCCGTCGACGTCCTCCGAACCGGCGGCGCCGTACGCGAGCATCGCGACGGCCTGCGCCCCGCCGACCGCGTAGACCTCGTCGACGCCGAGCAGCGCGCACGTCGCGAGCACGACCGGGTCGGGCAGCCCGTCGCGGTCCTTCTGGGGCGGCGACACGACCGCGAGCGACTCGACGCCCGCCTCCTGCGCCGCCACGACGTTCATGACCACCGACGACGGGTACACCGCGAGCCCGCCGGGCACGTAGAGCCCGACGCGCCGCACGGGCAGCCAGCGCTGGCGCACCTGCGCACCGGGGGCCACCTCGACCGTGAAGTCGGCGGGCCGCTGCGCGGCGTGCACGCGACGCACCCGCACGATCGTCTCCTCGAGCGCCGCGCGCACGCGCGGGTCGAGCGCGTCCACCGCGGCCGCGACGACCTCGGCCGGCACGCGCACGTGCACGGGCCGCACGCCGTCGAAGCGCTCGGACAGGTCGCGCAGCGCGGCCGCGCCGTGCGCGCGCACCTGCTCGAGGATCGGCGCGACGGCCGCCGCGGCGTGCTCGACGTCGAGCTCGGCCCGGGGCAGCTCGTCGAGCAGCTCACGACGCGACAGGGTCCGACCGCGCAGGTCGATGCGGGAGATCACGCCTCGGATTCTAGGCCGCGGGGCGCCGGCGTTCCCGCCCGTCCGCGACACGAGCCCGCCGCGTGGCGCCACGCCCGGCCGCCGCGACGCGCGCGGCCCGG
Source organism: Actinomycetes bacterium (assembly GCA_023412515.1). GTDB lineage: Bacteria > Actinomycetota > Actinomycetes > Actinomycetales > Cellulomonadaceae > Cellulomonas. Next base: position 4,787 of record JAEYNO010000078.1, on the reverse strand, counting down.
TCGGTGCCGTGCGGCGGTCTCCTGCGACACTGGGCGCGTGAGCACGCGCGACGACCCCATCCGCCTCGGCCAGTTCCTCAAGCTCGTCGGGCTCGCCGAGACCGGCGGGCACGCGCGTGCGCTGCTCGACGACGACGCCGTGACCGTCAACGGCGAGCCGGAGACGCGCCGCGGCCGCCAGCTGCGGGTCGGGGACGTCGTCGAGGTGGACCTGCCGGGCGGGCCGCTGCAGGCGGTCGTCGAGCTCGACGACGAGGACTGACCGCGACCCACCGGCCGGCGGCACCGTCCACGCCGCGGACGCGGTGCCGGGTCCGTGGCGGCACACCCGTCACGGACCGGCACGTCGTCAGGAGGCCAGCCCGACCGCCGCCTGACCCGGCGTCGCGAGGCAGCTCGGCCCGAGCAGCGCCTTGAGGTCGCCGTACAGCGACGGCGAGCGCTCGACGCGGAACCCGTCGCCGAGCCGCATGACGACCGCGCGACCGGGGCTCGTGAGCCGCAGGTGCACCTCGGTCACGCCGGGGTGCGTCGACAGCACCTCGCGCAGCCGCTCGACGACGGGCGGCGTGCAGCGCGACTCGGCGAGCGACACCACGACGGGCGCGTCGGCCACGGCCGACGTGTCGGGGATCGTCACCTCCATCGCCTGCAGCTGCATCTGGTCGTCGCGACGCCGCACGCGCCCGCGGATCACGAGCACCGCGTCCTCCGCCAGCACGGTCGAGTAGGCGAGGTAGGTCTCGCCGAAGAACATGATCTCGACCGAGCCCTCCATGTCCTCGAGCGTCACGGCGGCCCACGGGTTGCCCTGCTTGGACATCTTGCGCTGCAGGCTCGTGACGAGGCCCGCCACCACGACCGTCGACCCGTCGGGACGCGCCTCGTCGGCGTTGAGCGTCGCGATCGAGACGTCGGCCTGCGCGGACAGCACGTGCTCGAGACCCGACAGCGGGTGGTCGGACACGTAGAGGCCGAGCATCTCGCGCTCGAACGCGAGCCGCTGCTTCTTGTCCCAGTCGGGCAGGTCGGGGATCGTCACGGCGATGCCGCTGCCGGTCTCCTCGTCGCCGCCCAGCTCGGCGAACAGGTCGAACTGGCCGGTCGCCTCCTTGCGCTTGACGTCGATGACCGCGTCGACCGCCTGCTCGTGGACCAGCAGCAGCGAGCGGCGTGCGTGCCCGAGGGAGTCGAACGCGCCCGCCTTGATGAGCGACTCGATGGTCCGCTTGTTGCAGACCACGGCCGGCACCTTGTCGAGGAAGTCGGTGAACGACGTGAACGCGCCCTTCTCCTCGCGCGCCGCGACGATCGCGTCGACGACGTTGGCGCCGACGTTGCGGACCGCGGTGAGGCCGAAGCGGATGTCGGCGCCCACGGCCGTGAAGTTCGCCGACGACGAGTTGACGTCGGGCGGCAGCACCGTGATGCCCATGTGGCGGCACTCGCCGAGGTACAGCGCCGACTTGTCCTTGTCGTCGCGCACCGACGTGAGCAGGCCCGCCATGTACTCGGTCGGGTAGTTCGCCTTGAGGAAAGCGGTCCAGTACGACACGACGCCGTACGCCGCGGAGTGCGCCTTGTTGAACGCGTACCCGGCGAACGGGACGAGCACGTCCCACACCGCCTGGATCGCCGCGTCGGAGTAGCCCCGCTCGCGCATGCCCGCCTGGAAGGGCACGAACTCCTTGTCGAGGACCTCCTTCTTCTTCTTGCCCATCGCGCGGCGCAGCAGGTCGGCCTGGCCGAGCGAGTACCCGGCGAGCTTCTGCGCGGCGCGCTGCACCTGCTCCTGGTAGACGATCAGGCCGTGCGTGACGCCGACGACGTCCTCGAGCGGCTCGACGAGCTCGGGGTGGATCGGCTCGATCTCCTGCAGCCCGTTCTTGCGCAGCGCGTAGTTCACGTGCGAGTTCATGCCCATCGGTCCCGGGCGGTACAGCGCGATGACGGCCGAGACGTCCTCGAAGTTGTCGGGGCGCATCTGGCGCAGCAGCGACCGCATGGGCCCGCCGTCGAGCTGGAACACGCCCAGGGTGTCGCCGCGCCCCAGCAGCTCGTACGTCGCGCGGTCGTCGAGGGGGACCTCCTCGATCGCGATGGGCTCCTTGCCGTTCATCACGATGTTCTCGAGCGCGTCGTCGAGGATCGTGAGGTTGCGCAGGCCCAGGAAGTCCATCTTGATCAGCCCGAGCGCCTCGGACGCCGGCTGGTCGAACTGCGTGATGATCGCGCCGTCCTGCGGGCGCTTCATGATCGGGATGATGTCGAGCAGCGGCTCGCTCGACATGATGACGCCGGCCGCGTGCACGCCCCACTGCCGCTTGAGGTTCTCCAGGCCGCGCGCGGTCTCGAGGACGCGCTGCGCCTCGGGGTCCGCCGCGACGACCTGACGGAACTCGTCCGCCTCGGCGTACCGCGGGTGCTCGGGGTCGTACATGCCCGACAGCGGGATGTCCTTGCCCATGACGGGCGGCGGCATCGCCTTCGTGAGCTTCTCCCCCATCGCGAACGGGAAGCCCAGCACGCGCGACGCGTCCTTGAGCGCCTGCTTGGCCTTGATCGTGCCGTACGTGACGATCTGGCAGACCCGGTCGTCGCCGTACTTGTCGGTGACGTACCGGATGACCTCGCCGCGCCGGCGCTCGTCGAAGTCGACGTCGACGTCGGGCCAGGACACGCGCTCGGGGTTGAGGAACCGCTCGAAGATCAGGCCGTGCTCGAGCGGGTCGAGCTCGGTGATGCCCATCGCGTACGACGCCATCGACCCGGCGGCGGAGCCACGGCCGGGCCCGACGCGGATGCCCTGCGCCTTCGCCCAGTTGATGAAGTCCGCGACGACGAGGAAGTAGCCCGAGAACCCGAGCTGCGTGATGACGCCGACCTCGTAGTCGGCCTGCTTCTGCACCGCGTCCGGGATCGACCCGGAGTAGCGCCGCAGCAGACCGTTCTGGACCTCCTTGACGAACCAGGAGTCCTCGTTCTCCCCCGCGGGCACGGGGAACCGCGGCATGTAGTTCGCGCCGGTGTTGAACGACACCTCGCACTGCTCGGCGATGAGCAGCGTGTTGTCGCACGCCTCGGGCAGCTCGGCCCACGTGCGGCGCATCTCGGCCGCGGACTTCACGTAGTAGCCCGTGCCGCCGAACGCGAAGCGCGACCCGCCGTTGTCGCTGGTCGGCTCGTCGAGCGTCGAGCCCGACTGCACCGCGAGCAGCACCTCGTGCGCGTGGGCGTCCTCCTCGCGCGTGTAGTGCAGGTCGTTCGTCGCGACCAGCGGTGCCCCGATGGCCTCGGCGACGCGCAGCAGGTCCTTGATGACGCGCTTCTCGATGTCGAGCCCGTGGTCCATGACCTCGACGTAGAAGAACTCCTTGCCGAAGATGTCCTGCAGCTCGCCCGCCGCGCGCACGGCCTCGTCCCAGTGGCCCAGGCGCAGCCGCGTCTGGACCTCGCCCGAGGGGCAGCCCGTGGTCGCGATCAGCCCGTCGGCGTACCGCGACAGCAGCTCGCGGTCCATGCGCGGCCACTTGCCCATCTGCCCCTCGACGGACGCGAGCGACCCCATCCGGAAAAGGTTGTGCATGCCGGGCGTCGTGCGGCTCAGCAACGTCATGTGCGTGTACGCGCCGCGCGCCGACACGTCGTCGGCGGCCTGGTGCGCCTCGCCCCACCGCACGCGGTTCTGGTCGAACCGGCTCGTGCCCGGCGTGACGTACGCCTCGACCCCGATGATGGGCTTCACACCCCGGTCGGTGGCCTTCTGCCAGAACTCGAAGGCCCCGAACAGGTAGCCGTGGTCGGTGATCGCCATCGCCTGCTGGCCGAGGCGCGCGGCCTCGTCGAGCATCTCGCCGATGCGGGCGGCACCGTCGAGCATCGAGTACTCGCTGTGCACGTGGAGGTGGACGAAGGACGGGTCCGGGGATCCTCCAGCAGCCATGCGAGCGATCCTACGTCGCCCCGGACGAAGGCCGCGGCGCCCGCGCCGTCGATCAGGAGTACGCGCCCCGCAACGCCTCGAGCGCCGCCGCGAGGTCGTCCGGGTACTCGCTGCGCGTCTCGAGCCACTGCCCCGTGCCCGGGTGCTCGAAGCCCAGCCGGACCGCGTGCAGCCACTGCCGCTGCACGCCCACGCGCGCCGCGAGGGCCGGGTCCGCACCGTACGTGAGGTCGCCCACGAGGCTGTGCCGCAGCGCCGCGAAGTGCACGCGGATCTGGTGCGTGCGTCCCGTCTCGAGGTGCACCTCGACGAGCGACGCGCCCGGCAGCATCTCGAGGACCTCGTAGTGCGTCACCGACGGCTTGCCGTCGGCCACGACCGCGAACTTCCAGTCCGACGACGGGTGGCGGCCGATCGGTGCGTCGATCGTGCCGGTCGTCGGCGACGGGTGGCCCTGCGCCAGCGCGTGGTACACCTTCTCGACCGTGCGCTCCTTGAACGCGCGCTTGAGCACGGTGTAGGCGTGCTCGCTCTTGGCCACGACCATGAGCCCCGACGTGCCCGCGTCGAGGCGGTGCACGATCCCCTGGCGCTCGGCCGAGCCGGACGTCGAGATCCGGTACCCCGCCGCCGCGAGCGCACCCACCACGGTCGGGCCCGTCCACCCCGGCGACGGGTGCGCGGCCACGCCGACGGGCTTGTCGACGACTACGACGTCGTCGTCGTCGTGCACGATGCGCATGCCGGGCACCGGCTCGGGCACGACCACCGGCGCCGCCGGCTCGGGCTCCGTGAGGTCGACCTCGAGCCACCCACCCGCGACAAGCCGGTCCGACTTGGCGAC
>JAEYNO010000298.1 GCA_023412515.1 Actinomycetes bacterium | reverse complement strand
TCGTCGGGGACGGCGGCCTCGAACGCGGGCAGCACCTGCGCGGCGCAGTCCGCCGCGTACCGGGCCACGGCGCGCAGGTCGTCGGTGCTGAGCTCGACGTGGTCGGGGGCGGGCGCGGCGGTCACGTCGTCATCCTGCCGTGCCGCCGTGCCGTCCCGTCGACGCCCGCGCCGCCGGTGTCGGTCGTCCCGCTGGTGCGCGGCTACGCGTCGAGCGTCGTGCTGCGGGCCGGGCGGCGGCCGGTGCGCTCGGCGACGGCCGCGACCTCGTCGGACGTGTACGCGCTGCGCGTGCCCGAGATCGACATGCCGGCGGCCGCCGCGAGGGTCTTGAGCGGGTAGGGCTGCGGCGCCACGAACTCGCGGCCGTACGCGATGAGCATGCGCAGGCGGTCCTCGGCCTCGCGCATCTCGGTGCGGGCCCGCTCGATCTCGGTGAGCAGCACGTCCTGGCGCGCGGGCGACCGGTCGCCGTCCGCGACGCGCAGGTACCGCTCGAAGACCTCGCGCTGGCGCCCCACCTCCTCGCGGACGGCCTCCAGGGGTGCCCGCGTCAGCTCGTCGGCGTCCGCGGGTGCCGGGTCGGGCACGGGCAGGACGATGTCGATGATGTCGTCGATCGCGTCACGCTTCTCCATGCGTTCACTGTACGCAACGCGTTGCGACGATCGCAACAAACTACGACGGGCGAAACGCCTGCGGCGGGCGGGAGTGCTCGACGCGCACCGGGCAGCCATGGCTCACGCGTGCGCGCTCAGCATGCGCCACGCCGCACCGGCCGACCGCGCGTCGACCCATCGCGGCGTCGTCGCCCGGTAGCGCGCGTACTCGTCACCGAACCGCGCCCCGAGTGCGCGCTCCTCGGCGGTGATCTGCGGGTGCAGCGCCGCGACGAATGCCGCGGCGGGCAGCGCGGCGACGACCGAGCGCCGCGCGACCGCGTGCGCGACGAGCCCCAGCAGCATCCCGACGTACATCGGGTTGCGGGTGAGCTTGTTCGCACCCTCGGTCACGAGTGCGGACGTGGCCGCGGGGGCGGTGGGGTCGACGGTCGTGCGGGAGCGGCGGAACCGCAGGACCGGGTCGGCCGCGCACCACGCGGCACCCGCGGCGACGACGCCCGCGACGACGAGCGAGCCCGGCGAGGGTCGACGCTCACGGCGCGCGAGCGGCACCTGGGCGACCGCGGCCAGCGCGGCCACCGCGAGCGGCGGGAGGCGCAGGTCGCGCCGGGCGGGCGTGCCGTCCGCGGCGTCGTCGAGATCGGCCATCCCGCGATTCATCGTCATGGAGCGATGATAGGGGTGGTCGTCAGTCCCTCACCCAGGACGGGTCGGCGAGCAGCGCGCGCAGCTCCTCCACGAGCCGCGCCGTGTGGAAGCCGTCCGCCGCCGCGTGGTGCACCTGCACCGCGAGCGGCAGCAGCATGCGCCCGTCGCGCTCGACGTACCGGCCCAGCGTGACGATCGGCGCCAGGTGCGTGCCCGGCGTCGCCGTGATCGTGAACCCCGTGAACGACGTCCACGGGATGCTCGACACGTCGAACGTGGCGGCCGGGCGCGGACCCTGCGGGAACAGCTCGCCCGACCCCGCGTGCTCGGCCACCACCGCGGCGGACGCGTCGTGGAACGCTGCGTAGTCGGGGTCGAACGGCACCCACAGGCTCGCGAACGTCTCGCTGCCGGGGTGCATCACGGTGAACGACGGGTGCACCACCGGCCAGACGGCCGGTGCGCCGTCGTCCGTGAGCGTCATGCGGAACTCGTCGTGCCGGTTCACCACCGACGCGATCGCCCACACCTGCGTGAGGTAGGTGCGGCGCCCCGCCGCGCGGACCGCGGCGACGAACGCGGTGACGTCGACCTCGACCGTCATCGCGTACGTGCACGGCACGGCACGCAGGTAGTGGGCGAAGTGCTGCCGCCGGGGCCAGGTGTCCAGGTCGATCAGGGCCGGAGCGTCCATGCGGCCCATCGTCCCAGGTGGCGCCAGCGGTTTCCGCACGGGTCGCGGACAGGCTCAGCCCGCGGCGTGCGTCGTGAGGAACGCGTGGACGTCGGCGAGCTCGGCCGCGTCGATGCCGTGCGCGAGGCCCGGGTAGGTGCGGGCCGTCAGGGTGCTGTGCGCGGGCAGCCACGCGGCGGTGCGCTCGATCGCGTGCGGCGCGATGACGGTGTCGAGCTCGCCGCGGCCCCAGAAGACCGGGGGCCGGGTGCGGGCCAGCGTGGCGTCGCCGGGCCGCTCGCCGCCCGCGACGAAACCGCCCAGCACGACGGTCGCGACGACCCGCCCGGGCCGCGTGCGCAGCAGCTCGGACGCCATGAGCCCGCCCTGCGAGAACCCGAGCGGCGCGACCGTCGCGTCGGGCCCGAGCTCGGCGTCGACCCATGCCCAGATCGCGTCGGCGGCCGCCGCGACGGGTGCGGGGTCGGGCGTGCCGGGCGTCGTGATCGGGAACCACGCGGCGCCGCCGTGCGGCAGGTCGAGCGGTGCGCGCAGCGCCGCCCACGGCAGCCCGGACGGCAGGTGCGGCGCGAGGCCTGCGAGGTCGTGCTCGTGCGAGCCGAACCCGTGCAGCAGCAGCACGGTCGGGGCGGCCGGGTCCGCGCCCGGGGCGGGGGAGCGGACGGCGCGCAGCGCGCTCACCGGGCCAGCAGCTCGTCGGTCGTCGTGCCCGGGACCGACACCGTGACCTGCGTGCCCCACGGGTCGCGCAGCTGCACCGCGCGGCCGTCGTCGGCGGACGCGAGGCCCGCGGCGCGCAGCCGTGCGACGAGCGCGTCCAGGTCCGCGCGACCGGGCACCGTCACGGCGACGTCGCCCAGGCCGAGCGTCGAGGCGCGCGGCCCGGCGCCGCGGCTGTTCCACGTGTTCATCGCGACGTGGTGGTGGTAGCCGCCGGCGGACGCGAACAGCGCGCCCGGGTAGCCGCGCGTCGTGGCCTCGAAGCCCAGCGCGTCGAGGTAGAACGCCTCGGCGGTCGCGATGTCGCCGACCTGCAGGTGCACGTGGCCGACCTTGCCGGCCAGCGCGGGTCCCGCGTCGAGGGCCTCCTGCGTGAGGTGCTCGCGCAGGTAGCCGTTGGGGTCGAGGAACTCGGTCGACATGACGAGCTCGCCGTCGCGGTGCAGCCACAGGCTGCGGTCGCGGTCGGTGTAGAGCTCGATGCCGTTGCCCTCGGGGTCGGTGAAGTAGAACGCCTCGGAGACGAGGTGGTCGGACGAGCCGACGAACCGGCTGCGCGGGTCCTGCGCGGCGCGGTAGACGGTCGCGGCGAGGCTCGCGGCGTCGTCGAACAGGAACGCGGTGTGGAACAGGCCGGCCTGGTGCGGGTCGACGGCGGGCAGGCCCGGCGTGTGCACGAGCCGGACCATCGGCGTCGTGCCGCGGCCCAGCACGCGGTGCACCTGCTGCCCGCGCACGCGCTCCTCGAGCGGCTCCATCGCGATCGCGTCGGCGTAGTAGGTGGTCATGGCCTCGAGGTCGCCGACGTGCAGCGTCACGGCGTCCATCGAGGTGGTGGCGGCCAGGACGCGCTCGTCGGCGGGTCCGGCGGACGTCGTGGTGCTCACGGTGACCTCCGATTGGTTGTCGATACAAGTAGAGAGTACGCCGAGAAGGTTGACGCTTCAAGTGGCGAGCATCACGGCTCCCTGTGAGCGCGGATCGTTGCGACCCGTGTTTAGACTGACTGGTCAGTTCAAATGATCCGAGGGTGCACCCGTGACCACCACCAGCCTCACCGCACCGGACGCCGCGTCCGACGCCCCCCGCCACGCCGCCGACCCCGCCGCGCCCGCCACCGCCGTCGACCTGCGGTTCGGTCGGACCGCGGTGGCGAGCGCCACGTGGGGGCAGAACGAGGGCGGACGGTCGCTCGCCGTCGTGCCGACGGCCTGGGCGCGCACGGCGGGGGAGGCCGGCGC
>JAEYNO010000259.1 GCA_023412515.1 Actinomycetes bacterium | reverse complement strand
GCCGAGCCGCTCGGCGGCCCTGCCGACGTGGTCCTCGCCGACCCGCCGTGGGGCACGCTGCACGGCTCGCACGCCGACGCGCCGCGCGTGCACGCCGGTCTGCTGCGTGCCGCCCACGCGGTCGCCGCACCGGGTGCGCGGCTCGTGGTGCTCACGCACGAGGTGAAGGTCATGGACCGCGTCGTGCGCGAGGCGGCCGACCTGTGGACCCCGCGGTCCGTCACGCGCGTCTTCGCCAAGGGCCACCACCCGCGCATCCACGTCCTCGACCGCGTCTGACACCGGCGGTGCGACGCGACGTCGCACCGCCAGCGCTCGCCCTTGCGCGCGCTCACCCCGTGATCGGTCGCGCCTCGGCGTCCCGACCCCGTGATCAGTCGCGTGCGGCGGTGCCCGCGACCGACGGATGACGGGTTCGGCGGGTGGGGCGCGACGGATGATGGGGTCAGGGGCGGCGCGTGGGCGTGTGGCGATGTGCCGGAGGCAGCGCTGAAACGGTTCGAGGGGTCGCTTCCCGCGGCGTCGAACCGCACCGTGGACGGGCCCACCCGGCGGCCCGTCGTCACCCGCGCACCGTCGCGATCGGTGACCGCGACCCGGCCGTCGCCCGGACCATCCCGAGGAGACACCCATGCCCACCCGTCCCCGCGGCCGGCTCGGCGCGCTCGCCCGGCTCGGTCGTCTGGCGCTCGCCGTGCCGCTCGCGCTCGCCGTGACGGGCGTCGTCGCGTCGTCCGCGAGCGCGCACGGCTCCGTCACCGACCCGCCGACCCGCAACTACGGCTGCTGGGAGCGGTGGGGCGACGACCACCTCAACCCGCAGATGGCGCAGCTCGACCCGATGTGCTGGCAGGCGTTCCAGGAGAACCCGCAGACCATGTGGAACTGGAACGGGCTCTACCGCGAGGGGGTCGGCGGGCAGCACCAGGCCGTGATCCCGGACGGTCAGCTGTGCTCGGGCGGCCGCACGCAGAACGGCCTGTACGCGTCGCTCGACGAGGTCGGCCCGTGGGTCGCCAAGCAGGTGCCCACGACGTTCACGCTGACGCTCACCGACGGCGCCAAGCACGGTGCCGACTACCTGCGCATCTACGTGTCCAAGCCCGGGTTCGACCCGACCACCGAGCCGCTCGGCTGGGGTGACCTCGACCTCGTCAAGGAGACGGGCCGCTACGGGACCACCGGGCTCTACCAGACCGACGTCGACCTGACGGGCCGCTCGGGCCGCGCGGTGCTCTTCACGATCTGGCAGGCCAGCCACCTCGACCAGCCGTACTACCTGTGCTCGGACATCGAGATCGGCGGCGGTGGCTCCACGCCCACGCCGACCCCGACGCCCACGCCGACCCCGACGCCCACCCCGACGGCGACTCCGACGCCGACGCCGACCGTCACCCCGACCCCGACCCCGACGCCGACCGTCACCCCGACCCCGACGCCCACCCCGGGCGCGGGTGCGTGCACCGCCACCGTCAAGGCGACGAGCACGTGGACGGGCGGCTGGCAGGGCGAGGTCACGGTGACCGCGGGCGGCGCGCCGATCAGCGGCTGGAAGGTCACGGTCGGCGGCGCGGCGATCACGCAGGCGTGGAGCAGCACCCACAGCGGCGGCGTGCTGAGCAACGCGTCCTGGAACGGCGCCCTCGCGTCCGGCGCCAGCACCACCGCCGGGTTCCTGGCGTCCGGTACGCCGGGCTCGCTGACGGCCACCTGCACCACGGCCTGACGTACGACGCACCACCCCGTACGACGCGCCACCCCGTACGACGCGCCACCCCGTACGACGCACCACCCCGTACGACGCACCACCCGTAGCACCCGTCCCATCCGCACCGTCGACGGCCGGACGCCGCCCACCCTCCCCGGTGGCGTCCGGCCGTCGGCGTGCGCCGACATGCGTCGGTCCGTGCACTGGTCACTTCGGTGACCAGTTGCCGCTCGTCCGTCCCGATTTCTGACCAGTGGGCGGTTTGGGGGGTGCAGATCTGACCAGTGGGCGGCTCGGGGGTCTGAGGTGCGACCGCCGGGCGGTGCGGGTGTGCGACGCCCGGCCACCGGCCGGCCGGCCGTGCGCGTGCGGCGAGCACGCACGGTCGTCCGTGCACTGGTCACTTCGGTGACCAGTTGCCGCTCCTCGGTTGCGATATCTGACCAGTGGGCGGTTTGAGGGGAGCCCGATCTGACCAGTGGGCGGATCGGGGGCGACGTCGGGCGGCGCGGACGCGCGATCTGACCAGTGGGCGGTTCTGGGGTGCGCGATCTGACCAGTGGCGGCGGTGCCCGCGCGTGGCATACCCCGTCGTACCGGTGCGCGGATGCCCGGCGGTGCGCGGTGCCGCGTCGGTGAGAATGGGCGACGTGACGTCGACCTCCGCCCCCCGTCTGCCCCGTGTGCGCGCGTCCGAGCTGGTCGGGCGCGGCTGGCTCAACACCGGCGGCAAGGACGTGACGCTCGCCGACCTGCGCGGCAAGGTCGTCGTGCTCGACTTCTGGACGTTCTGCTGCATCAACTGCCTGCACGTGCTGGACGAGCTGCGCGAGATCGAGGAGCGGCACCGGGACGTGCTCGTGATCGTGGGCGTGCACTCGCCGAAGTTCGTGCACGAGGCCGACCCGGTCGCGCTCGCGGCCGCGGTCGAGCGGTACGAGGTGCACCACCCGGTGCTCGACGACCCGGACCTGGTGACGTGGCAGGCGTTCACGGCGCGCGCATGGCCGACGCTCGTGGTCATCGACCCCGAGGGGTACGTCGTCGCGCAGATGGCCGGCGAAGGGCACGCGCACGCGGTCGAGACGCTCGTGGCGGAGCTGGTCGCCGAGCACGAGGCGAAGGGCACGCTGCACCGCGGCGACGGCCCGTACGTCGCGCCCACGCCGCAGCCGACGACGCTGCGCTTCCCCGCGAAGGCGGTCGCCCTGCCGGGCGGCACGTTCCTCGTCGCCGACGCCGGGCACCACGCGCTCACCGAGGTCGCGGCGGACGGCGAGACGCTCGTGCGACGCATCGGCGCGGGGGAGCGCGGGCTGGTCGACGGCGGCCCGGACGAGGCCCGGTTCAGCGAGCCGAACGGCCTGTGCCTCGTGCCGGACGAGCTGCGTGAGCGCCTCGGCTACGACGTCCTCGTGGCCGACACCGTCAACCACGCGCTGCGCGGCGTGCGCCTGGCCGACGGGCACGTGACGACGGTCGCCGGCACGGGCGAGCAGTACATGGTCGGCGCGGTCGACAACGTGCTGCCGCTCGAGGGCGGCACCGCGCACCCGGAAGAGCAGGGCGTGGGCGACCGCTGGCCCGCGCATCAGGTCAAGCTGTCCTCGCCGTGGGACGTCACGTGGTCGCAGCCGCTCGCCGCGTTCGTCGTCGCGATGGCCGGCCACCACACCCTGTGGGCGTTCGACCCGGTGGCGGCGACCGTGACCCACCTCGCCGGCACCATGAACGAGGGGCTGGTCGACGGCGCGCCCGAGCAGTCGTGGTTCGCGCAGCCGTCGGGCCTGTCGGTCGCGGCGGACGGCCGCATCTGGCTCGCGGACGCCGAGACGTCGGCGCTGCGGTGGCTCGACCCCGCGGACGCGTCGGTGACGTCGGCCGTCGGGACGGGCCTGTTCGACTTCGGCCACCGCGACGGGCCGGCCGACGAGGCGCTCCTGCAGCACCCGCTGGGCGTCGCGGCGCTGCCCGACGGCTCGGTGCTGGTCGCCGACACGTACAACGGCGCGCTGCGCCGCTGGGTCCCGGGCGTCGACGGCGGCCCGGGCGAGGTGAGCACGCTCGCGACCGACCTGGCCGAGCCGAGCGGCCTCGTGCTGCCCGCCGGCGACACCGACCACGTGCTCGTCGTCGAGTCCGCGGCGCACCGGCTGACGCGCGTCCCGCTGCCCGCGGGTGCGGGCACACGGGTCGACGGCGGTGCGCACCGCACGCAGCGGCCCGTGACCGAGATCGGCGCCGACGTCGCGCTCGAGGTCGTGTTCCACCCCGCCGCGGGCCAGAAGCTCGACGACCGGTGGGGCCCGTCCACGTCGCTGCGGGTGTCGGCCACACCGCCCGGGCTGCTGCTCGACGGCGCGGGCGACGATGTCGCGCTCGGTCGCACGCTGCGCCTCGACCCGACGGTGGGCGAGGGCGTGCTGCACGTGACCGCGCGCGCCGCGAGCTGCGACGCCGACCCCGCGATCGAGCACCCCGCGTGCCACCTCGCGGCGCAGGACTGGGGCGTCCCGGTCCGCGTGGTCGCCGGCGGCGACGGCGCCCTCGTGCTGCCGCTGCACGGCTGACCGCGGGGCGCCCGGCGGGCCGACCCCCGGCGGTGACGTCGCGGTCGGTGCGTCGGCGGTGACGTCGCGGTCGGTGCGTCGGCTGTGACGCGCCGCGACCCGTCCAGGCCGTCGGCCCGGCGGCTCCCCTCCTGCCGTCGACCCAGCGGCTCCCGCCCTGCTCCGACAGGTGGCGGCGGTGGGCGCCGTGCCAGGAACCGCACCGGCCCACGCGCCGGGTGACCGTCGACCCGCTCGACGACGCCGCTCGTGACGGCGTCAGGCGTTGCGGGCGCCGTCGACGGCGATCGCGACGAGCGCGTGCAGCGCGGTCTGCACCTGCCGGCCCGTCGACGCGAGCGCGGCGACCGCGACCTCGACGACCCACGCGTCCCGCTCGACCGTGACGAGGCGGGTCTCGGCCGCGTCGGCGGGGCTGCCGCCGCGCGCGACGGTCGTGAACGTCTGCGACCCGGGCATGCGCTCGCGCACGGCCCACGAGTCGCCGCCGAGGGTCTCGGTGGCCGCGGCGGCGAACGCGCACAGGCGCGGCACGATCGCGGGCGCGGCCGCGCCGATCGCGACCGACCCGCTCGCGGTGAGCCGCTCGACGGCCTGCACGGGGTCGGAGATCGGCGGCGTCGTGCGCGCACGGGCGCGGGCCCGGCGCCGCTTGGCCTGGTACTGCGCCTGGTCGGCGCGGCGGAACAGGTGCCGCGCCTCGACCGAGCCCATGACGGCGGTCGACGCGATGCCGTAGGAGATCGCGGCGCCGTGCGGCAGCGGGAACTTCGCGACCGTCGTCGCCATGGCCGTCGCGACGGCCTCGCGCGGCTGGTCGACGGTCACGAGGCAGAACTCGTCGCCGCCGATGCGCGCGGCGGTCGCGCCGGGGATCGCGTCGGCCGCGCGGCGCAGCACGTCCGCGACGGCGCGCAGGAGGTCGTCGCCCGCGTCGTGCCCGAGCTCGTCGTTGACGCGCTTGAGCCCGTCGACGTCGCACATGACGACGCACGTCTCGCGGCCCGACGCGAGCGCCGCCTCGGCGGCCTGGTCGGCGGTGCGTCGGTTCGCGAGACCCGTGAGCGGGTCGTCGGCGATCATGTGGCGCATCTGCTTCTCGAGGTCGACGCGCGCGATCGCCCCGGCGGCGAGCGCCGCGAGCACCTCGGCCGTCGCGACGTCGTCGGCGTGGAACAGCGGCGCCTCGAAGTCCCGCAGCAGCGTGATCTGCCCCCACACGGCGTCGTTGACGACGACCGGGGCGGTGAGCGCCGACGCGGCGCCGATCTCGCGCAGGAGCTCGACCTCGACGCGGTCGCCTGCCGTGGGGTCGCCGGGGCGGACCGAGCGGCCGTGCGCGTCGAACGCGTGCGCGACCCAGCTCTCGCGGTTGCGCAGCAGCGACCGCAGCGCCGGGCGGTCCTCGGCGCGGTACGTGGTGCGCAGGAACTGGTCGCGGCGCGGGTCGTCGGCCGGCTGCTCGACGTGCAGGACTCGGGAGGTCTCCTGCGTGATGCGGCTGACCGCGCACGCGTCGGCACCGAGCACGTCGACCGCCGCGCGGGCGGCCGCCTCGACGACCTCCTCGACGCGGCGGCACGCGTCGAACCGGTGCGCGGCCACCGCGAGTCCGCGCACGCCACCGAGGTCCGCAGCCGAGAGACCCCCTCGGTGCGCACCCTGGGAGGCCGTGCCTCTGCGCGTCACGTGCCCATCATCAGGCCTGCGGGGCCGTCTCGCCGCGCAGCGTTCCGTGAGAGGTGCGTGAGATCACCTCCTGGTGCGCCCGTTCACCCGGTCGCGCGGGGTGCGTCGGCCGTGCTGGAAACGTTTCGCGGCCTTGTCGGCCCCCGGGGCGCTCCGCAGGCTGGGCCGACGTCCCGGGCACCCGGGACCTGCCCGACACCCTGCGGCGACGACGCCGCTCGCGCGAGAGGGAGCCAACCATGACCCGAGACAGACCGACCCGTCGGACCCGCCGGTCCCTGGGGGGAGGCCTCGCCGCGACCGCGGTGGTGGCGGCCGCGCTGGTCGCCGTGCCGACCGCGGCGCAGGCGCACGGTGGCCTGACCGAGCCGGCCACCCGCACCTACCAGTGCTACGTCGACGGCCTGGCGGGGGGCGAGGCCGCCGGCGAGAGCGGGAACATGAAGCCGCGGCTCGAGCCGTGCGTCGACGCGTTCGCCGAGGGCAACTACTCGTTCTACAACTGGTTCGGGAACCTGCTCGGCACGATCGCGGGACGGCACGAGACGATCCCCGACGGCAAGCTGTGCGGCCCGGACTCGCGGTTCGACGCGTACAACGCGCCGTCCGACGCGTGGCCGACCACGGCGGTGACGCCCGGTCAGACGATGACGTTCCGGTACGCGGCGGTCGCGCCGCACCCGGGCTGGTTCACGACGTGGATCACAAAGGACGGCTGGGACCCGTCGCAGCCGATCGGCTGGGACGACCTGGAGCCCGCGCCGTTCGACCGCGTGCTCGACCCGCCGATCCGCCCCGGTGGCCCCGCGGGCCCGGAGTACTGGTGGGACGTGCAGCTGCCGTCCGGCAAGACGGGCAAGCACGTGCTGTTCAACATCTGGGAGCGGACCGATAGCCCGGAGTCGTTCTACAACTGCGTGGACGTCGACTTCGGCGGGGGTGGCACGACGCCGACCCCGACCCCGACGCCGACCCCCACGCCCACCCCGACTCCGACGCCCACGTCCACCCCGACCCCCACGCCGACCCCGACGCCCACCCCGACCGTCACGCCCACCCCGACGCCGACGGTGCCGACCGACGCGGTCTGCGAGATCGAGGTCGACGTGACCAGCCGGTGGCAGGGCGGGTTCCAGGGGAACGTGACGGTGTTCAACGCGACCATGGAGCCGGTGAACGGCTGGGAGGTCGCGTGGGACTTCACCAACGGTGAGCAGATCACGCAGGCGTGGAGCTCGGTCGCGTCGCAGTCCGGCTCGACCGTGACGGTGACGAACGCGGCGTGGAACTCGACGATCGCGCACCACAACGCGGTGTCGTTCGGGTTCATCGCCTCCGGGACGCCGCAGGACGTGACGTCCGCGACGCTCAACGGCAACAGCTGCATCGTGCGGTGACGCGCGTGTCCGGTTGGTGCGCTGATGCGCGTGACCGGTTGGTGCGTGCCTGACGCGCGCGACCGGCTGAGGCGCGTCGCTGCGCGCGGGCGGTGACGACCTGCGCGCTCAGCGCTGCGCCGACACCGGTCCGGTGGTGCGCACGTGCACCGCGACGCCGTGCACGTGCGTCGGCACGTCGAGGCGGCGGGCCGTGACGGCGTCGCCGCGCACGCGCACGAGCAGGCCGTACCCGTCGTCGTTGGGCGCGATGCCGATGCCGGACACGCCTGCGCGCCCGGCGAGGGCGGCCTTGAGCTCCTCCTTGGCCCGGCGGGCCTGGTCGAGGTCGGCCACTGCACACCTCCCGCACCCCTCGGCGGCGCGCGGGGCCGCCCGCGTCAGGCGAGCAGCGTCGCGTCGAGCGCCCCGAGGACGGCGTCGATCGGGTTGACGTACGTCAGCCCACGCCCATTCTCGCCCCCGGTCTCCGACCCGGCAAAGAGCAGCCCGAGCGCGACCCCGTCCTGGCGGTAGACGAGTGAGCCCGAGTCGCCGCCGCGCGAGAACGGCGACCGGCCGGTGCCCTCGACCTCGATCTGGTCGTCGAACCGCAGGTCGCCCAGCTCCTCGCCGTAGCCGACGACGACGTCGTCGAGCTCGATGGCCGTGACGCGCCCCGCGGTGACGGCCGTGGTGCGGCCGATCTTGCCGACCGTCTCGCCGCCGAGCGCGCGCGCCGTGGTGGTGACGGCCCCGACGGGGTAGGTGGGGTCGACGTCGGGGTCGTCGAGCAGCGCGACCGCGGCGTCGACCGTGGCCGTGGTGCCCGCCGCGAGCGGCACGACCGCCGCGAGCGTCCCGACCCGGTCGGCGGGGGCCCGGCCGCCGTCGGCGGGGCCCGGCTGCAGCACGAGGTCGCCGGGCCGGGCTGCGGGGGAGCCCGCGAGCACGTGGTAGTTCGACAGCGCGTGCAGCGCGCCACCCACCAGCACGAACGCGCCCAGGGTCCCGGCCGTGACGTCGACGTGAGCGATCGAGACGCCCGGCCGTAGCGGGCGCACGCGGCCGGTCTCGCCTGCGGCCTGCGCCGTGATCACGGGTGGGCGCGGGCCCGGCACCGGGCCGCGCGCGAGCGGCCGGATCCGCCCGGTGCGCCGCACGTCGACGCTCGTCCCGACCTCGCCGACCTCGGCCGCGACCTTGCGCGCGAGGCTGCGCACCTGCGGC
>JAEYNO010000233.1 GCA_023412515.1 Actinomycetes bacterium | reverse complement strand
CACGGGGGCCGACCCCGTGCTGCTCGCGCTCGCCGCCGCCGCGGCGCTCGCGCTCGGCGCGGGGCTGCTCGGTGCGGCCCGCCGACCCGCCCCGCCGACCCTGAGGAGAGGCTGACATGCGTGCTGCCGTCCGGGCCCTCGTGGCCGCCGCCGCGGCCGCCGCGGTCACCGCCCCCGCCGTCGTCTCGACGTCGACCGCCGCGTGGCGCGACGACGAGTGGACCCACGGGCTGACCGCGACGTCGTCGCTGCGCTGCGGCCAGGACGACGGGTTCACCGCGACCTCGGCGGGCCGGTTCCTGTCCGGGAGCCTGCTCGGGACGAACCTCGACCCGGTCGCCGCGCTGCAGGGCGTGCGCCTGGTGCGCGCCGCCGACGGCACCCTGACGGTCACGCCGCCGTCCGCGATCGACCCCGGTTCGCCGGCACCGACCGCGACCCGGCTCAACCCGCTGACGGCGAGCGCGCTGAGCGTCGTCGGCCTCGATCTCACGGGGCTCGGCGTCGGGCTCCCGGTGGGCTCGGCGGGCGCGCTCAACCAGTACGCCCAGGTGTCCGGGCACGGCACCGCGGCGGGCGCCGCGGGGCTCGTGAGCGACAGCGGCGGCGTGCAGGTCACGCCCACCACCCCGTCGAGCGCGCTGCCCGGGCCCGCGTACGTGTCGCTCGGCACGCTGCTGCCGACGATCACGAACCTCGCCGACGCGCAGCTGCGCGTCGGCGCCGTGGCCTCGAGCGCACGGCTCGACGGGTGCGCCGACCTGCGCGCGCTGCTGTGGGGCGACGGGACGGCGACGGGCGCGGTGCGCAGCTACGGCGTGGCCGACGTCGGGCTGCGGACGACCAGCCCCGTGCTCGGGCAGCTCGTGCAAGCCGTGAACGCGACCGTCGGCACCGTGCAGACCAACCTGGGGACGCTGGGGGGCAGCACCGGTCCGATCGCGACGGCGATCCGCACCGGGCTGCTGGGCCAGCTCGGCGCAGGGCTGACCCTCGCACCGCTGTCCGGCACGGTCACGGTCACGACGCCGGACGTCGCCGCCGCCGTCGCCCCGCTGCTCACGGCACCGCTCACCGACGGCGTCGTGACGCTGAACCTGTCGTCGGGGGTGATCGACGTCGACCTCGACGCGCTGCTGGGCTACGCCCCGGGCGCGCTCAGCAGCCAGCCGCCCAACACCCAGGTCGTCCTCGACGCCGCGGTGCTCAACCCGTTGCTCACGCGGGTCGGCGCGCTGCTCGACACCTGGACGGGCCAGGTGGTCCAGGCGATCCTCACGGCGGTCCGGTCCGCGAGCGTGACGGTCGACCTGACCACCACCGTGGCGGCCACCGCGACCGTGCTCGGCACTCCCACGACGGTCAACGTCGCGGGGGTCCGCGTGCAGCTCACGGCACCGGTCGGGGCGATCCTCGACTCCGCGGCGGGCACCGCGGTGCCGCCGACCGCGACCGTCTCCGTGACGGCGACCGGGCTCACCGGCACGCTCGTGAACACCGTCCTCGGCGTCCTCGGGCTGTCGCTGGGCTCGATCACGGGGGCGCTCAACGGCTCGGGCGCGGCGCTGCTGGGACTGGTCGCACCCGTGCTGCGCACCGCGCTGGTCGTGCCGGTCACGACCCTGGGGACGACGCTCGCGACGCTGTCGGGCACGCTCGTGACGGCGTTGTCGTCCCTGGTCTCCGTGCTGCCGAGCGTCGTGTCGCTCATGCTCAACGTGCAGCCGGACCGGCCCGGCGCGCCGCCCGGCGAGCCGTTCGCCCCCGGCACGCCGACGAGCACGCCCGAGTACCGCGTCACCGCGCTGCGGGTCGGCCTCGCGCGGTACACGAGCAGCGCGGACGTCGCGCACCTGCGGTTCGCGACCTCGACGGCGGGGCCGGTCGCCGCACCCTGAGCGGGCCGCGGCCGCACGGACGTCCCGGGCGGGTCGGACTTTCACCCCGTGGTTCGGCTCACACGCGGCGACGCGCGGCCGACGGACAGGCACCCGGGCCGTCGCCCGACCGCCCGGGACGCCGGCAGGGGGCGCCGACGCACCGGAGGTCCGCCCGATGAGCCAGTTCCGCATCCGCACGCGCATGGCCGCGCTCGTGGTCCTCACCGCGATCGGCCTGCTCGTCCTCACCGCCGTCGCGGTGGGCGGCGTCGAGCGGCGCATCCTCGCCGAGCGCTCGACCGCGACGCAGCACGTCGTGGAGTCCGCGCTGGGCGTCGTCGAGGCGTGGGCGGCGCGCGCGCAGGCCGGCGAGGTCACGGTCGAGGAGGCGCAGGCGGGCGCGCTCGCGACCCTCGGGACCATGCGCTACGGCGGCGACGAGTACTTCTGGGTGAACGACATGGCCCCGACGATGCTCATGCACCCGATCAAGCCCGAGATGGACGGCACGCCGCTCGGGGACTACGAGGACCCGGACGGGCTCCGGCTGTTCGTGCGCATGGTCGAGGTCGTCGAGGCCGACGGCGCCGGCACGGTCGCCTACCAGTGGCCCAAGCCCGGCGCCGAGGACCCGCAGCCCAAGATCTCCTACGTCGCGGGCTACGAGCCGTGGGGCTGGGTCGTCGGCTCGGGCATCTACGTCGACGACGTGCAGGCCGCGGCGCTCGCCGACGCGGTGCCGGTGATCGGGGTGTCCGTCGCCGTGCTGCTCGTGCTCGCGGGCGCGGGCATCGCGGTGCAGCGCTCGATCGTGCGGCCCCTCGCGCGGGCCACGGACGCCCTGGCGTCGGGCGGCTCGTCCGCGCGCCTCGACACGGGCCGTGAGCGCACCGAGCTGGACCGGCTCGCGGTCGCGCTCAACGGCACGCTCGACCGCACGACGGCCGCGACGACCGAGGTCACGACGTCGGCGCGCGCGGTCGCCGAGGCCGCCGCGACGCTCGTCGGGTCCTCGCAGGAGCTGACGGTCGCGGTGCAGGAGTCCACCGACCAGCTGCGCGGCGTGTCCGTCGGGGCCGGCGAGGTCGCCGACCGGGTCGAGTCGGTCGCGGCGGGCGCGCACCAGATGGACGCGTCGATCGGCGAGATCTCGCGCACCACGGCCGACGCGGCCGCGATCGCCGCCGACGCCGTGCGGATCGCCGAGCAGACGCAGCGCTCGGTCGCCGAGCTCGGCGAGTCCTCCGCGCAGATCGGGTCCGTCGTCAAGGTCATCACGGGCATCGCCGAGCAGACGAACCTGCTCGCGCTCAACGCGACCATCGAGGCGGCCCGCGCGGGCGAGGCCGGCAAGGGCTTCGCGGTCGTCGCCGGTGAGGTCAAGGACCTCGCGCAGGCCACCGCGCGCGCGACCGGCCAGATCGGCGACCAGGTCGAGCAGATCCAGTCGGCCGTGGGCCGCGCGGTCGAGGAGATCTCGCGGATCAGCGACGTCGTGTCCCGCATCGACGACTACCAGACGACCATCGCGGGCGCCGTCGAGGAGCAGACCGCGACGACCGCGCAGATGGCGCAGGCCGTCGCGGAGGCCGCGCGCGCGGGCCGCGGCATCGAGTCCGGGATCGGCGGCGTCGAGGAGCGTCAGGAGCGCTCGCTCGACGGCATCGCGACGATCCGCACCGCCGCCGACGAGCTCTCGGGCACGGCCCGGCGCCTCGAGGAGTCGGTCGCGGCGCTGCGCGCCTGAACCTCCCCGACGACGACCGGCTGCGCGTGCCAGATGCGGTCGATGTAGTCCCACATCGAGCGGTCGGACGAGAAGAACCCGGACCGTGCGACGTTGAGGATCGCCGACCGCGTCCAGCCCTCGGTGTCGAGGTACGCCGCGTCGACCCGCTCCTGCGCGTCGACGTACGACTGGAAGTCCGCGAGCACCAGGAACCGGTCCTCGTGGAGCAGGTTCGACACGATCGGCTCGAAGACCGTGCGGTCGCCGTTCGCGAAGGCCCCGGACGCGATGAGGTCGATCGCGCGGCGCAGCGTGCGGTTCTCCTCGTAGTACCGCGACGGCACGTACCCGGCGGCGACGATCTGCTCGACCTGCGGCTCCAGGAGCCCGAACAGGAAGAAGTTGTCGTCGCCGACCAGCTGGCGGATCTCGACGTTCGCGCCGTCGTCGGTGCCGATCGTCAGGGCGCCGTTGAGCGCGAACTTCATGTTGCCGGTGCCCGACGCCTCCTTGCCCGCGAGCGAGATCTGCTCGGACAGGTCGGCCGCGGGGATCAGCGTCTCGGCGAGCGTGACGTTGTAGTTGGGCGGGAAGGCGACCGTGAGCGCACCCTGCACGCGCGGGTCGGTGTTGACGACCGCGCCCACGTGGTTGATGAGGCCGATGATC
This sequence comes from Actinomycetes bacterium, assembly GCA_023412515.1. Classification (GTDB taxonomy): domain Bacteria; phylum Actinomycetota; class Actinomycetes; order Actinomycetales; family Cellulomonadaceae; genus Cellulomonas. The sequence goes on along the minus strand of JAEYNO010000233.1, from coordinate 2,227 downwards.
TGCTTGGCCATCTTGTAGCCCGGTGCGGCCTTGGCGCCGAACGCGAACACCCGCTTCGGGATGCTCGTCGGGTCGAGCTCGCCGCTGACGATGCGCTCGTACTGCGACACGATGTGCAGCACCTTGAGGGTCTGCCGCTTGTACTCGTGCACGCGCTTGACCATGACGTCGAGCATCGCGTCGGCCGGCAGCGTGATCCCGTCACGGCGCTGCAGCAGCGCGTTGAGGCGGTCCTTGTTGTGCGCCTTGACGGCACGGAACCGCTCGCGGAACTCGGCGTCGTCGGCCAGCGGCTCCATCTCGCGCAGCCGCTCGAGGTCGGTGACCCACCCGGGGCCGACCGCGTCGGTGATGAGTTCGGAGAGCGCCGGGTTCGCGAGCCGCACGAACCGCCGGGGCGTGACGCCGTTGGTGACGTTCGTGAACTTGTCCGGCCAGTACTCCGAGAAGTCGGGGAGCACCTTGTCGCGCAGCAGCTGGCTGTGCAGCTCGGCGACGCCGTTGACCTTGGCGCCCGCCACCGTCGCGAGGTACGCCATGCGCACGGACCGCTCGGGGTGCTCGGCGATGATCGACATGCGGCGCAGGCGCAGCTCGTCGCCGGGGAACCGCTGCGCGACCTCGGCGAGGAAGTCGTCGTTGATGCGGTAGATGATCTCCAGGTGCCGCGGCAGCAGGCGGCCGAGCAGCTCGACCGGCCAGACCTCGAGCGCCTCGGGCAGCAGCGTGTGGCACGTGTACGCGAAGCACTTCTGGGTCACGGCCCACGCCTCGTCCCAGTCCCACTTCTTCTCGTCGACCAGGATGCGCATGAGCTCCGGCACGGCGATCACGGGGTGCGTGTCGTTCAGCTGGAAGATGATGCGCTCGGGCAGCTCGTGCAGGTCGAAGTCCTCGGGCAGCACGTTCTCGACGAAGTCGCGGATCGAGCACGCGACGAAGAAGTACTGCTGCTGCAGGCGCAGCTCCTTGCCCTGCGGCGTCGAGTCCTCGGGGTACAGGACCTTCGAGATGTTCTCGGCGAACGTCTGCGCGCGCACCGCGTCGACGTACTCGCCCGAGTTGAAGATCTGCAGGTCGAACGCCTTGGTCGCGCGCGCGCTCCACAGGCGCAGCGTGTTGACGCGGCCGTTCTGGTAGCCGGGGACCATGTAGTTGTAGGGCACGCCGAGCACGTCCCACGCGGGCACCCAGCGCGTGCGCTCGACGCCGCCGTCGTCGTACGTCTCGGTGTGACCGCCGAAGTGCACGGGCACCGAGTGCTCGGGGTGCGGGAACTCCCACGGCGCGCCGAGCGACAGCCACGTGTCGGGCTGCTCGACCTGCCAACCGTCGACGAACGTCTGCCGGAAGATGCCGTACTCGTAGCGGATGCCGTAGCCGATGCACGGCACGCTCATCGTCGCGAGCGAATCCACGAAGCACGCGGCGAGACGCCCGAGGCCGCCGTTGCCCAGGCCGGGCTCGACCTCCTGCTCGCGCAGCGTCGCGAGGTCGATGCCGAGCGACGCGAGCCCCTCCTCGACGATCTCGGTGAGGTCCGTCGCGATGAGCGCGTTGTCGAGCTGGCGCCCCAGCAGGTACTCGGCCGACAGGTACGCGACCGACTTCGCCTGCGCGTCGAACTGCCGCCGCAGCGTCTCGAGCCACCGGGCCATGAGGTACTCGCGCACCGTGCGCGCGAGCGCGAGGTACTGGTCGTTGTCGCTCGCGCGTGCGAGCGTCACCCCTTGGCCGAAGTGGAGCTCGCGCAGGAACTCCTTCACGAAGCCCTCGACGGAGTGCTGGGGGGCGGTCACCGGCGCGGTGCCGTTGGCACGGTTCTCAGTCACTTTCGCAACGGTAGTTGCCTCGTCGGCTCACGGCCAGGCCGTGCGCGCGGTGGTGCCGTGCGCGAACCGGACGCTCGTCACGGACCGGACGTCCCGGGCGCCGCCACGCCCGACGCGCGCGCGCACGCCCGGCCCGCGGAGCCCGCGCGCGCCCGACCTGGGCGGACGTCTCGTTGCACAGGTTCGCCCCGAGGGGCAGATTGACCCTCACGGCCGTCCGCGCAGCGGGCCGCCCACCGGTGGGACCGACGTGCGCAGCCCTGCGACCGCGCCCCGGGCTGACGAACCTGCGGGGTACCGCGCATGGCGCGCACGTCGACCGAGCCGGCACCGTCGACGGGCACCGACGTCGACCCACGGCGGCCGGTGCCGCGCGGCGACGCCCGCCCGACGCG
>JAEYNO010000211.1 GCA_023412515.1 Actinomycetes bacterium | reverse complement strand
CCGCCGGCGACGGCGTCCGCGAGCCGGTCGGGCCCGCCGGCGCAGTCCGCGAGGAAGGCGGTCAGCAGCGCACCGCCGGCCGCGAGGTCGACCTCGCAGGCGAGCGCGAACGCCTCGGGGTCGAGGACGGGCACGCCGTCGCACGGGTCCGCCCCGCCGGAGAGGGCCGGGCCGTCGCCCGGGGCGGACGGCTCCCCGTGCGCGGGGGACGGTGCAGGGTGGGCCACGTCCGCCGGTGCGCCCGACGGGGGAGCCCCCTGCGGGGCGACGCGCGCGAGCACGTGGTCGAGGTCCTGGGGCCGGAACGGCTTGGTGAGGAAGTCGTCCATGCCGGCCGCGGCGCTGGCCTGCCGGTCCTCGGCCGTGGCGCTGGCCGTGAGCGCGACGATCACCGGCTGGTGCGCACCGCCCCGCGCGCGGATCTCCCGCGTCGCCTCGAGCCCGTCGAGCACGGGCATGTGGATGTCCATGAGCACGGCGTCGAAGTCCTGCTCCGCGGTGCGCCGCACGGCCTGCGCGCCGTCGCCGACGGTCTCCACGTCGTGCCCCATCGCCGCCAGCACCCGCTCGGCCATCGTGCGGTTCACCGCGTTGTCCTCGGCGACGAGCACCCGCAGCCGCGCGCCCGTGCGGGCGGGCGCGGCGCGGCTGGGCTCGCGCCGCCGGCCCGTGACGACGTCGGTGACGACGCGCCGCAGCTCGGCCGCACGCACGGGCTTGGTCAGCAGCGCCGCGAACGGTGCCCGCTCCCGGACGGTGAGCACGTCGTTGAGGCTGCTCAGCAGCACGAGCGGAACGTCGTGCCAGCCCGGGCGCTCCCGCACGCGGTGCGCCGCCTCGACCCCGCTGAGGCCGGGCAGCCGCATGTCGAGGGTCACGAGGTCGGGTCGGTCGACGTCGGTGGCGTCGAGCAGGTCCTCGGCCGACGCGAAGGTCCGGCACGTCAGGCCCCACCGCTCGAGCTGCGAGACCAGGATGCGACGGTTGGTGGCGTCGTCCTCGACGACCACCGCGGTCCGGCCGTGCAGCACGGCGGGCGCGGTCGACTCGGGCGTCGGGGCGGGCACGGGCGGCAGCACGACCGTGAACGCGAACGTCGAGCCCACGCCCACCTCGGACGTCACGCCGAGCGCACCGCCCATGAGCTCGACGATCGCGCGGCTGATGGCCAGCCCCAGGCCCGTGCCGCCGTAGCGCCGCGTGGTCGACGCGTCGACCTGGCTGAACTCGCGGAACAGCCGGTCCATGCGGTCGGGGGGGATGCCGATGCCCTGGTCGGTGACGGCGAAGCGCAGGGCACCGGGGGGTCCGGCGGCGGGCGCGACCCGCACGACCACGTCGCCGCTGTGCGTGAACTTCACGGCGTTGCCGACGAGGTTGACGAGCACCTGCCGCAGCCGGGTGACGTCGCCGCGCACCCACGCGGGGCACGCCGGGTCGACGTCCGCGAGCAGCGCGACGTCGCGTGCGCTGGCGGCGTGCGCGAGCAGCCCGAGGGAGTCGTCGACGGCGGCCGTCAGGTCGAACGGGTGGTCCTCGAGGTCGAGCCCGCCGGCCTCGATCTTCGACAGGTCGAGCACGTTGTTGATGAGGTCGAGCAGCAGGTTGCCCGACAGCCGCACGGTCTGCGCGTACTCGCGCTGCTCGGCGTCGAGGTCGGTGTCCAGCAGCAGGCCCGTCATGCCGATGACCGCGTTCATCGGCGTCCGGATCTCGTGGCTCATGTTGGCGACGAACGCCGTGCGGGCCGCGGCCGCGGCGAGCGCGTCCTCGTGCGCCTGCCGCAGGGTGCGGTTGAGGGCCTGCTCGGTGCGCCCGACGCGCTGCGCGGACCGCACGGCGAGGGACAGCCGCCCGACCCCCGCGGTGAGCGCGACGAACGCCGCGGCCTCGGCGAGCACGGGCACCTCGGCGACGGTGTCGACGAGCTCGACGACGAGCGCCGCGACGAGGAACACGAGCGGCACCCCGAGGTTCGACAGCGGTGCGACGACCCCGGTCGTCCGCGGGCGGGACCACCACGCCCCGGCCGCGACGACCAGCGTGCCCACGCCCGTCAGGAGGTCCGCAGCCAGGCCCGGCCCGCCCTCGGCCCACGTGGACCCGGCCGTGGTGAGCGCCGCGGACAGCGTCATCAGCGAGAAGCCGACCGTGATCCCCCACCACGCGGGCGTGGGCCGCTGCGCGAGCGCCACGAGCCCGCCCACGAGCGCCGCGAGCACGACGAGCGGCCCCGCGACGTGCACGAGCACGAGCCACCCGGCCCCGCTCAGCGGTCCCACGAGCATCGCGCCGACCGCGAGCAGGCCCGACGCCGCGATGGTCGTCTCGAGCCACATCACCGGCGTCTGCGTCACGAGGCGCGCGGACACGACGGCGACGACGCTGACGACCGCGAGCGCCGACGACCCCGCCGACAGCCCGACCCACAGCCCGACCCCGCCCACCGCCGACGCCGCCAGCACCTCCTCGACCGCGTGCAGCAGCAGCGCCGCCGCCATCGCGCCCCACGCGCCGCGCTCGGCGGGCAGGATCACGACACGCGCGGTCACGACGGCCGCCGCGAGCAGCTCGACGACGAGGCACACGACGGTCGCGGCCCGCTCGCCCCCGGCGAGGCCGACCGCGGCACCCGCGAGCACCCCCAGGAGACCGACCGCGAGCGCGGCACGGACGCCGGCGGGCAGCCGTCGGAGCAGGTCGGCGACCGCCGCCCCCGTACCGGTCTGCCCCGTGCCGGTCATCTGCGCCCCTGCTGTCGGCGCCGGAGCGCCGGGAGTACTGTCTGGACCATCCACAGGGTCGGACGTGGAGCACCGGGCGTCAACACCTGCCCGCGGCGACCGCGGGCCGGCCCCTCAGGGGGGGTGGCCGATGGCACCAGCGAGCGCGGTCCGCCGCGGGCTGCACGTGGGCGTGGTGACGGCGTACCCGCCGAGCCGCGCGCGGCTCACCGAGTACGGGCGGCACCTCGTGCACCACCTCGCCCGCCACGAGCAGGTCGCCGAGGTGGTGCTGCTGCACGACGTCGCGCCCGCGGGCGCGCCCGCCCCGTCGCCGGGGGTCACGCCGGTCGCGACGTGGCGGCCCGAGGACCTGCGCACGCCGTGGCGGATCCGCCGCGCGACGCGGGAGCACCGCCTGGACGCGGTGCTCTTCAACCTGCGGCTCGCGTCGTTCGGGGATCATCGGGTGCCGGGCGCGCTGGGCCTGCTCTCGCCGTGGCTCGTGCGGCGCACGGGGGTGCCCGTGGTCGTGCTGCTGCACGACCTCGCGGACGAGCTCGACGCGCGCGCGGCGGACGGCGGGCGTCCGTCGCTGCGAGCCCGGGT
>JAEYNO010000137.1 GCA_023412515.1 Actinomycetes bacterium | reverse complement strand
TCGCCGGCGCGCGTGCGGCGCACGCGGAACGTGCCGCCGGGCGCGAGCGCGGAGTCGGCGACCAGGTGGTGGGGCGCGCCGTGCGTGACCTCGACGGTCACGAGGTCGCCCGGCCGGGGCGCGTCCTGCGGCGCGAGGCCCGCCGGCAGCGCGAGGTGCACGAGACGGTTGTCCTCCGCGCGCCCGGAGATCCGGGCGGTCGCGCCGTCCTTGCGTCCCTCGCCCTCGGCGACCAGCACGTCCAGCGTCCGCCCGACCTGCGCGGCGTTCTCCTCCGCGGAGATCCGCTCCTGCAGCGCGACGAGGCGCTCGTACCGCTCCTGCACGACCGCCTTGGGGAGCTGGTCGGGCAGGTCCGCGGCAGGGGTGCCCGGGCGCGGCGAGTACTGGAACGTGAACGCCGACGAGAACCGCGACGCCTCGACGACCCGCAGGGTCTGCGCGAAGTCCTCCTCGGTCTCCCCCGGGAACCCGACGATCACGTCGGTCGTGATGGCGGCGTGCGGGATCGCGGCGCGCACGCGCTCGAGGATCCCGAGGAACCGGTCGGAGCGGTAGGACCGACGCATCGCGCGCAGCACGCGGTCGGAGCCCGACTGCAGCGGCATGTGCAGCTGCGGCATCACCGTCGGCGTCTGGGCCATCGCCTCGATCACGTCGTCGGTGAACGCGGCCGGGTGCGGCGACGTGAAGCGCACGCGCTCCATGCCGGGGACGGCGCCGACGGCGCGCAGCAGCTTGCCGAACGCGTGCCGGTCGCCGAACCCGACGCCGTAGGAGTTGACGTTCTGGCCCAGGAGCGTGACCTCGATCGCGCCGGTCGCGACGAGCGCCTCGACCTCCGCGAGGATCTCGCCCGGGCGGCGGTCGCGCTCCTTGCCGCGCAGGTGCGGCACGATGCAGAACGTGCAGGTGTTGTTGCAGCCCACGCTGATCGACACCCAGCCCGCGTACACCGACTCGCGCCGCGTCGGGAGCGTCGAGGGGAACACCTGCAGCGACTCGGCGATCTCGACCTGCGCCGCCGCGTTGTGGCGCGCGCGCTCGAGCAGCGTCGGCAGCACGTCGAGGTTGTGCGTGCCGAACACGACGTCGACCCAGGGCGCGCGCTCGACGATGCCCGCACGGTCCTTCTGCGCGAGGCAGCCGCCCACCGCGATCTGCATGCCGCCGGGCCGCGTGCGCTTGGTGCCCGCGAGCCGCCCGAGGTTGCCGTAGAGCTTGTCGGCCGCGTTCTCGCGCACGGCGCACGTGTTGATGACCATGACGTCGACGTCCTCGGCGGCCGCCTCGGCGGGCGGCGCGGGCACGTACCCGGCCTGCTCGAGCATGCCGGCCATGTGCTCGGAGTCGTGCACGTTCATCTGGCAGCCGAGCGTCTTGACGAGGTAGGTGCGCGGGCGCGCGTCGGCTCCCGCGGGCGCGTCGGTCGCGTGCGGCACGGCTGCGGCGTCGGTCAGGGTCGTGGACATCGCCCACCAGGGTACGACCCGCCCGGCGGCCGGCGGCGCACGTGCGGGGCGGGGCGCCCCGCCGTCGCGGCCGGCGCGGAACGGACGATTCGTGTGAACCCGCTGTTACGCGACCGTGACGTCCACACGTGGCATACGCAACATCTCACCCGTAGGTTCGGTCCATGGTTGACAGCACCGCGGCGGAGCCGGGCCGCGCGGACGTGGACGCACGTCCGACCGGCGCACCGCTCCTCGTCCTCGACCACGTCGACAAGCACTTCGGTGCGCTGCACGTCCTGCGGGACGTCAACCTCACCGTGCACCGCGGCGAGGTGGTGGTCGTCATCGGACCGTCGGGCTCCGGCAAGTCGACGCTGTGCCGCACGATCAACCGGCTCGAGACGATCGACTCGGGCACGATCACGATCGACGGCAAGCCCCTGCCCGCGGAGGGCCGCGAGCTCGCGCGGCTGCGCGCCGACGTCGGCATGGTCTTCCAGTCGTTCAACCTGTTCGCGCACAAGACCGTGCTCGAGAACGTCACGCTCGGCCAGATCAAGGCCAAGGGCGTCAAGCCCGCGCAGGCGAAGGCGACGGCGATGGAGCTCCTCGAGCGCGTCGGCGTCGCGAACCAGGCGCAGAAGCGGCCGGCGCAGCTCTCGGGCGGTCAGCAGCAGCGCGTGGCGATCGCGCGGGCCCTGGCGATGAAGCCGAAGGCGATGCTGTTCGACGAGCCGACGTCCGCGCTCGACCCCGAGATGATCAACGAGGTGCTGGACGTCATGGTGAGCCTCGCGCGCGACGGCATGACCATGGTCGTCGTCACGCACGAGATGGGGTTCGCGCGCCGCGCGGCGCACCGCGTCGTGTTCATGGACGCCGGGCAGGTCGTCGAGGAGGCCGACCCCGAGACGTTCTTCACCGCGCCCCGCAGCGAGCGCGCCAAGGACTTCCTGTCGAAGATCCTCACGCACTGACCCGACCCGCGACCCATCCGCACCGACCATCCCGACCCTGACCGACGCAGGACGAACGAAGGGGAAGCACACATGCGTGCACGACGACTGGCCCTCGCGCTCACGGCGGTGGCCGCGCTCACGCTCGGCGCCTGCTCCGGCGGCGACGACGGCGCCGGCAGCGGCGGCTCGGACGGCGCGACCGCGGGGGGCGGCTCGGGCGAGAAGATCCGCATCGGCATCAAGTTCGACCAGCCCGGCCTGGGCTACCAGGACGGCAGCGAGTACACGGGCTTCGACGTGGACGTCGCGACGTACGTCGCGGGCAAGCTCGGGTACGAGCCGGACCAGATCGAGTGGGTGCAGGCGCCGTCCGCGCAGCGCGAGACGATGCTGCAGAACGGCCAGGTCGACATGATCTTCGCGACCTACTCGATCACCGACAAGCGCAAGGAGGTCGTCGCGTTCGCGGGGCCCTACTTCGTGGCGGGGCAGGACCTGCTGGTCGCGGCGGACGACGACTCGATCTCGGGGCCCGAGGACCTCGAGGGCAAGAACCTGTGCTCGGTGACCGGCTCGACGTCGGCGCAGCGCATCAAGGACGAGTACGCGTCGGGCACGAACCTGCTCGAGCAGCCCGGGTACGGCGAGTGCGTCACCGCCCTCGTCGCGGGCACGGTCGACGCGGTCACCACCGACGACATCATCCTCGCGGGCCTGGCCTCGCTTCCGGCCAACGAGGGCAAGGTCAAGGTGGTCGGCAACCCGTTCTCCGAGGAGAAGTACGGCGTCGGCCTGCCGAAGGACAACGACGTGTGCGCCGACGTCAACAGCGCGATCGAGGCGATGATCGAGGACGGGTCGTGGCAGAAGGCGCTCGACGACAACGTCGGGGCGTCGGGCTACGAGCCGAACGACTCCCTCAACCCGCCGACGGTCGAGGCCTGCGCCTGACCCTCGTCTGACCGTCGACCGGGGCCGGCCGCGCGCACGTCGCGCGGACCGGCCCCGGCACCGCCCACCGCACCCCGGGAGGCCGCGTGGACGAGGGCTACCTCGACCAGTTCGTGTCCCTGTTCGACCAGTACGACGTGCTCGGCGCGTTCTGGGTGAACATCCAGCTCACGGCGTACGCCGCCGTGCTCGCGCTCGTCATCGGCACGGTCCTGGCCGTCATGCGGATCTCCCCCGTGCCGAGCCTGCGGTGGGCAGGCACGACGTACGTCACGCTGCTGCGGAACACGCCGCTCACGATCATCATCGTGTTCTGCGTGCTGGGCCTGTGGGGCCAGCTCGGCATCACGCTCTCGAGCGACTTCCAGACGAACTTCTTCCGGCTCGCCGTGCTCGGTCTCGCGGTCTACCACGCGGCGTTCGTGTGCGAGGCGCTGCGCTCGGGCGTCAACACGGTGCCGGTCGGGCAGGCCGAGGCCGCGCGCGCGATCGGCCTGGGGTTCTGGCCGGCCGCGCGCCTCGTGATCCTGCCGCAGGCGTTCCGGGGCGCGGTCGCGCCGCTGGGCAACGTGCTGATCGCGCTCATCAAGAACTCGACGGTGGCCGCGGCCGGCTCCGTCGCCGAGACGTCGGGGCTCATGAAGACGATGATCGAGTTCCGGCCCGACGTGATCCTCGCGGTCTTCCTCACGTTCGCGATCGGCTACGTGATCATCGTCGTGCCCGTGGGGCTGGCGACGACGTCCCTCTCGCGACGGCTGGCGGTGGCCCGGTGAGCAACCTCGTCCTGTTCGACGTCCCCGGGCCGCGCACGCGGCGCCGGATGCTGCTCGTCAACGTGCTCGCGGGGGTCGTAGTCGCGGGGATCGCGGTCTGGGCCCTCGTGCTCCTGGGCCGCAAGGGCCAGCTCGCGCCCGCCATGTGGGAGCCCTTCGTCCAGCCCCGCACGTGGACGGCCTACCTGCTGCCGGGTCTGCTGCAGACGCTGCGCGCGGCGGGGCTCGCGATCGTCGGCTCCGCCGTCTTCGGGCTGGTGTTCGGGATGGGCCGGCTGTCCGGCTCGCGCGTGGTGCGGTGGGTCAGCGGCACGGTCGTCGAGTTCTTCCGCGCCGTGCCCGTGCTGCTCATGATGGTGTTCTTCTACAGCGGCATCGCGCAGATGCGGGTCGTCGACCCGCCCGACGTGCCGCTGCTCGCGGTCGTCCTGGCCCTCACGCTGTACAACGGCTCGGTGTTCGCCGAGCTCGTGCGCTCGGGCGTGCACAACCTGCCCCGGGGGCAGCGGGAGGCCGCGCTGGTGGTCGGGCTGCGGCCCGCGCAGTCGCTGCGCCTCGTCGAGGTGCCGCAGGCGCTCATCGCGATGCTGCCCGCGATCGCGAGCCAGCTCGTGGTGATCCTCAAGGACACGGCCCTCGGCGCGATCATCACGTACCCCGAGCTGCTGGACGCGGCGCGCCGGTTCGGCTCGGGCAACGGCAACATGCTGCAGGCCCTGCTGATCGCTGCGCTCGTGTTCATCGTCATCAACGTCGCGCTCACGACGATGGCCGAGCGCCTCGCGGCGCGTGTCGGCCGGCTCACGGCGGGCACGGCCACGGCCGAGGCCCCGGCGATGGCCGCGACCACCGACCGCTGACCCGCGGGCGCGCCGGGACACGCTCGGCACGACGAGGCCGGCCGACGCGGCACCCGACCGCGACGCGGCGCGCGTGCGTCAGCCCGCGGTCGCGCTCGCGCGCAGCTCGCGGACGACGGTCACGCGGATCTCCCCCGGGTACGTCAGGTCGGCCTCGATGTGCTGCGCGATCGCGCGCGCGAGGTGGGGCAGGGCCCGGTCGTCGACCTCCTCGGGCTCGACGACGACGCGCACCTCGCGACCGGCCGACATCGCGAGCGCGCGTCGGACGCCCTGGTGCTCGGTGACGAGCGCCTCGAGCTCGACCATCCGCTCGACGTACTGGTCGACGTCCTGCCGTCGCGCACCGGTCCGCGCGGCCGAGATCGCGTCGGCCGCCTGCACGAGGACGGCCTCGACGGTCGCGGGCGGCACCTCGTCGTGGTGCGCGGCGATCGCGTTGACGACGGCCTCGCTCTCGCCGTGCCGGCGGGCGAGCTCCGCGCCGACCGCGGCGTGCGTGCCCGGGACCTCGGCGGTGAGGGCCTTGCCGAGGTCGTGCAGGAACGCGCCGCGCCGCGCCACGTCGACGTCGGCACCGATCTCGGCGGCGGTCGCGGCGGCGACCTGCGCGCACTCCACGAGGTGCTCGAGGACGTTCTGGCCGTACGACGACCGCAGCCGTAGCCGTCCCATGGTGCGGACGAGCTCGGGGTGCAGGCCCGTCACCCCGGCGCGCTCGGCGGCGTCGTGGCCGGCCGCGTCGTGGCGTTCGTCCGCACCCGCCTGGGCGTCGGCGTAGGCGGCCTCGATGCGCTGCGGGTGGATGCGCCCGTCGGCCATGAGCGCGTCGAGGGCGACCTGCGCGAGCTCGCGCCGCTCGGCGTCGAAGCAGGACAGGACGACGGTGCCGGGTGTCTCGTCGACGAGCACGTTGACGCCGGTGAGGGCCTCGAAGTGCCGGATGTTGCGGCCCTCCTTGCCGATGATCCGGCCCTTCATCTCGTCGGACGGCAAGGGCAGCACGGTGAGGGCGCTCTGCGCGCTGCTCGGCACGGCGAGGCGCTGCACGGCGGTCGCGACGATCCGACGCGCGCGGGCGTCGGCGGTGCGACGGGCCTGAGCCTCGGCACGACGCACGCGGGCGGCGGCGTCGTTGGCGGCCTGGTCGGCGATGCGGCGCGTGAGCTCCGCGAGCGCCTCGTCCTGCGTGAGGCCGCTGACCGACTCGAGCTCGGCGCGCGCCTGCGCGCGGGCGTCGGCAAGGCGTTCGT
>JAEYNO010000134.1 GCA_023412515.1 Actinomycetes bacterium | reverse complement strand
GCTGGGAGCGCGGGCGCGGCGACCCGTCGGTGCGGTCCGGCTCGTACGCCATCGCGGTCGCGAACGCCTCGCTCGAGCGCACGAGCCGCAGCGCCGTCGGCTCGACGGACCGGCGCACGCCCTCGTGCAGCGCGAGCGGCGACACCTCGAGCAGGCGACGCTCGTCGCCGCGCACGACCCCGACCTGCAGCACGTCGACCTGGTGCGCACCGGCACGCAGGAACCCGAGCGTGTCCACGGCCTCGGCCGCGACCTCGGAGCACAGCAGCAGCAGCCGCACGCCGCCGGGCGCCCGGCCCGCGCCCGCACCGAACGGCACCTGCTCGCGGAACGCCGCGAAGTCGACCGCGAACCGGCCCGGGTCGGCGTGGTACGCACGGGACAGGTCGGTCGTCGTCATGCGCGCCGCGGCACCGCCGTGGCGCAGCGCCGCGACCAGCGCGTCGTCGTCGAGCACCTGCGCGACCTCGACGACCACGGGCCGCCCGGCCGCGTCGAGCGCGAGCAGCTCGGGCAGGTCGGCGCGCTCGGACGTGCCGCGCGCCCGCACGACGAACAGGGGCTCGCCGGCGATCGCGGCGAGGTGGTGCGTGAGCAGTGCGGTGACCTCCTGCGCGAACGACCCCGCCAGGGGCTGCATCGGCTGGACGAGGCGCGGACGTCCGTCGTCGAGCTCGAAGATGGGCATGTCGCGGCCGGGCCTTCCTCGCGCAGCAGGGGCGGGTGGGACGGCGGCACGCCCGCCCGCGCGGGGTGCGGTCGTCGCACGGACAGGGTCCCACATCCCGGGCGCTCAGCGGCAGGGGTCGGACGGGCGACGCGCACCACTCGCGGGGTGCGGGACGCGGCCCCGCGGCCCCGCCGACCGGGTGGACGCGCCCCCCGGCGCGCGGCAGGGTGGGCGCATGCTCGTCGCCTTCTCCGTCGCCCCGCTCGGTGCGGGCGAGTCCGTGTCCCAGGCCGTCGCCGACGCCGTCCGCATCGTCCGCGAGTCGGGCCTGCCGAACCGCACCGACGCGATGTTCACGACGCTCGAGGGCGAGTGGGACGAGGTCATGGACGTCGTGCGCCGCGCCACCGAGGCCGTCGGCGCGCACGGGCACCGCGTCTCGCTCGTGCTCAAGGCCGACATCCGCCCCGGTCACACGGGCGAGCTGGACGCCAAGGTGCAGCGCGTCGAGGCGCTGCTCGCGGACTGACGCGCGCGACGGCCGGCCGGGGGCCCTCCACCCCCGACCGGTCGCCGCGCGCGGGCTCGTCGGTGGCCGGCTCGTCGGTGGCCGGCTCCACGGTGCCAGGTCAGCGGTGGCCGGCTCCGCGGTGGCGCCGCAGCACGACGCCGACCACCACGGCGACCACGCCGACCGCGACCGCGCCGATGCCCGACGTGACCGCGACGCCGTGCGCGAACGCGTCCTGCGCCGCGACCAGCAGCGGACCGCCGACCGCGTCGGGCAGGTCCCTCGCGAGCGCGACGGCCCCGCCGAGCGTCTGGCCCGCCGCGGCCGACTGCTCGGCCGTCAGGCCCGCGGGCAGCGTGAGGTCCGCGCGGTAGGTGGCGGCGAGCACGGACCCGAGGACCGCGACGCCGAGCGACGCGCCGAGCTCGTACGACGTCTCCGAGATGCCCGACGCGGCACCCGCGCGCTCCGGGGGCACCGACGCGAGGATCGCGTCGTTGGTGAGCGTCTCGGCGAGCCCCACGCCCGCGCCGACCAGGGCGAACGTCGCGACCACGACGCCCATGCGGTGGTCGGCGCCCAGCAGCGTGCCGAGCGCGTAGCCGCCGGCGGCCAGCACCATGCCGACGGGCACGAGCGCCCACAGCGGGAACGACCGCGCGAGCCGCACGGCCACGAGGCCCGCGACGATCGACGCGACCGCGCCGGGCAGCAGCGCGAGCCCCGCCTCGACCGGGTCGAGGCCCACGACGAGCTGCAGGTGCTGGGACAGGAACAGCACGAGCCCGGCGAGCGCGAACGACGCCGTGAAGTTGGCCCCGACGGAGGCCGAGAAGACCGGCCGCCCGAACAGGCCGACGTCGAGCAGCGGCGACGCGAGCGTGCGCTGCCGTCGCACGAACACCACGGCCATCGCGAGCCCGACGACCAGCGCGGCGACACCCAGCGCGTCGACGCCCGCCGACGCGAGGTGCTTGATGCCGTAGACGAGCGGCAGCATCGCGACCACCGAGAGCACGACGCTCGCGGGGTCGAGGCGCCCCGAGCCGGGGTTGCGCGACTCGGGCAGCACGAGCGGCGCCGCGACGAGCAGCACGAGCACGACCGGCACGTTGAGCAGGAAGATCGAGCCCCACGAGAAGTGCTGCAGCAGCCAGCCGCCCACGATCGGGCCGAGCACCGACCCGCCGGAGAACCCGGCCGCCCAGATCGCGATGGCGAGGCGCCGCTGGTCGTCGTCGAGGAAGACGTTGCGCAGCAGCGACAGCGTCGAGGGCATGAGGGTCGCGCCGAACAGCCCGAGCAGGGCCCGGGCGGCGACGAGGTGCGTCGCGTCGGTCGAGAACGCCGCGAGCAGGCTGACGACGCCGAACCCGGCGGCGCCGATCATCAGCAGCCGGCGTCGCCCGACGCGGTCGCCGAGCGTGCCCATGGTGACCAGCAGGCCCGCGAGCATGAGCGGGTAGATGTCGACGATCCACAGCAGCTGCTGCGCGGTCGGCGCGAGCGCGACGGAGATCTGCGGCAACGCGAACGACAGGACCGTGTTGTCGATGGAGACGACGAGCACGGGCAGCATGAGGACCGCGAGCGCGAGCCACTGGCGCAGCCCGGCGCGCGGAGGGACGGGGGTCGCGGGGTCGGTCGCTGCCACGCGCGGGTCGACCGACGACGGGCCGGCCGCCGCGGTCCGCTCCGCCGCAGCCGGGCCGGGCGTCGTGGCGGCCGCCGCGTCGGTGACGCGCTCGACGTCGGGGGTGGGTGAGGTCGCGTGCGTGGGCACGGTGACGTCCTTTCACAGCTCCGCGCTGACCGGGCGGGTCCGGGGGACGGGCGCGCGGTCCGGGTCCACTCCCCGGTCCGGGCCGCCGGGCTCGTCGCCCGGCGACGGCTATACCGTCCAGCCGGTACAGTAACCGACCGTCCGGACGGTGCACAAGAGGACCTCCGTCGCTAGGCTCGACGCCCATGGCCCCCACCCGCGACCGCATCCTCGACGCGCTGCAGGACGTGCTGCTCGAGGACGGCCCCGGCGGCGCCACGCTCGACGCGGTCGCCGAGCGCGCGGGCATCTCCAAGGGCGGGCTGCTCTACCACTTCCGCAGCAAGGACGACCTCTTCGAGGGTCTGCTCGACCGGCTCGACGCGGGCGGCGCCGCGGCGGACGCGCAGTGCCCGCCCGACCCCGACGGCGCGGCCCGCTGGTTCCTCGACGGCTCGCAGACCGCCGACGGCCCCGAGGAGCGCACGCTGCTCGCGGCGCTGCGCCTGCTCGGCACCTACCCGCCCGCGAGCGACCGCATGGCCCGCTACCTCGACGACTGGGCCGCGGGCCTGCGCCGGGCGATCGGCGACCCCGTGACCGCGCGGCTCGTGCAGCTCGTGGGCGACGGCCTCTTCCTGCACGCGCTGCTGGGCAGCGGCGACGCCCCCCTCGACGCACGCGTCAAGGACGCGGTCCGCACCCTGCTCGACCGCCCCTGACCCGCCCCCGGCCGCCCACCCCACCGCCCCACCCCACCGAGCGCTGCACCACGCCGCCGAGCGCGGTACTCGTTTCCGGTGCGCTCGGTGGCGTTCTGCCGCACTCGGCGGCGTAGCGCGCCTGGCGCGGGTGCACCGCGCTCGGCGGCGGGCGGGTCAGTCCGCGGCGACGGGCGACGACGCCGCGGTCGGCAGGTGGGACGCCAGCAACTCCGCCAGGTGCACGCCCTGCACGCCCGCGAGCTGGTCGGCCTGCGTGCGGCACGAGTACCCGTCGGCCAGGTAGACGTCGCCGGGCGCCGCGGCGCGCAGCGCGGGGAGCAGCGCGTTCTCGGCCACCGCGACCGAGACGTCGTAGTGGCCCTTCTCCATGCCGAAGTTGCCCGCGAGGCCGCAGCACCCGGCCAGGGTCGAGAACTGCGCGCCCGCGTCGGTGAGCAGACGACGGTCCGCGGTCCACGTCATGACCGAGTAGTGGTGGCAGTGCGGCTGCACGACGGCCGTGACGTCCGACAGGTCGGGCACCTGCCACCGGTCCCCCGGGCCGATCGGCGCGGGTGCGGTCAGCAGCTCGGCGAGCGTGCGGGTCGCGCGGGAGACGGCCGTCGCCCGCGGGTCGTCGGGCAGCAGGTCGACCAGGTCGCTGCGCAGCACGGCCGTGCACGACGGCTCGAGCCCGACGATCGGGATGCCGTTGACCGCGAACGGCCCGAGCACCTCGAGCAGGTGCTCGAGCTGGTGCCGCGCGCCGTCGAGCTGACCGGTGCTGATCCACGTGAGGCCGCAGCACGCGTCGTGGTCGGGCACCAGCACGTCGTAGCCCGCGTCGCGCAGCACCGCGACCGCCGCGTGCGCGACCGACGGCGCGAGCGTGTCGCTGAACGAGTCCGTCCACAGCAGCACGGGCGGACGCGGCGCACCGCGCTCGGCACCGGCCTCGCCCGCGGCGTCGTCGGCCACCGCCGTCCCCCCGGCACCCGCGGCCTCGACGGGCAGCGCGACGC
>JAEYNO010000133.1 GCA_023412515.1 Actinomycetes bacterium | reverse complement strand
GACCTCGAGGTCCCAGCCGCCGCGCGCCCGCACGATCGCGAGCAGCTCGTCCGCGACGAGCGCGAGCGCACCGGGGTCCACGGGGTCGGGTGCCGCGTCGGCACCGCGCACGCGGCGGACCGAGCGGTACAGGTCGTCGCCGTGCACGACCAGCTCGACCACGCGCGAGACCGTCATGGTGGACAGCCGCACGGGCCCGCGCCGCGCCTGCACCACGGGGTCGGCCGGGAGCAGCGCGTCGAGCGTCGCGAACGCCGCCGCAGCCGACGCCGTGACGTACCCGACGGGGTCGGCCGCGTGCTGCACGGCCAGCGCGCGCGTCGTCTCCGCGACGTCCTCGGCACGCCCCGCGTACGTGCCGAGGTACTCGCCGAGCGACAGCGGCACCGTGCCCTCGGGCAGCGGCGTGCACACGGCCAGCGCGTCCATCGCCCGGCCCAGGTGCGCCCACAGCTCGACGACGCTCCACCCGTCCAGCACCGACGGCTCACGGCCCAGGCGCGGGTCGGCCATGTGCTCGACCCACCCGTGCAGGCGGTCCCACTGGGTCCGCAGGGTGGTCGCGGCGGTCTGGACGTCGGCGGGCATGCGCCCCATCGTGCCGTGCGACGCCGCACCCGGCCACGCCGTCCGCCGGACGGGCCGCACGGCCTCTGCGCGGGAGCGCGTCGCCGGCGCCGGGACGTGCGCGCGCCGGTGCGCCCGTCTCGTCTGCGCGCCTCGCCCGCCCTGTGCGTCCTCCTCTCGCTGTCGAGCGCGGGGTTCGGCCGCTCCCGGAGCCTCAGGAGCGGCGCGACCCCGCGTTCGGCGGGCGTCCCGGCCGGCCTCGGGCGTCCCGGCCGGCGGGGCCGTCGGCCGAGTGGTGGGTGCCGCCGACGAGGCGGCGGTGGGAGGATGCCCCCGTGTCGACCGACGTGGTGCTGGTGCCGCTCGCGCAGGTCGGGCACCCGGGGCAGGAGATCCGCACCGTGCCGCGGTTCGTGCGCCACGGCCCGCCCGAGATCCGCTGCGGCGCGGGCGTCGTCGCGACCGGGCGCGCCGAGCCCGGCAGGCACGTCGTGGAGACGTCCGACGGCACGTGGGTGGTGCGGACCTCGCCGCACCGCGAGGTGCGCGTCACCGACGCGTCCGGCACCGAGATCGCGTGGCTCGCGCGCACGTTCTGGCGTCGTCGCCGGCGCGGCCGTGTGGGTGACACGGTCGTGCACTACCGGCCGTCGAGCCTGTGGCGCCGCGGCGGGCGCTGGGTCGACGACGCGGGCCGCGTGCTGCTGACCGTGCGCGTGCACGACCGCGGGTTCCGTCGCTCGCTCGCCTGCACGCCCGCGCCGTCGGCCGCGCCGGGCCCGTGGGTCGTGCTGCTGGTGCTGCTCGCCGACGAGGCGGCCTACGACACCGCGCCGCTGTCGGAGATCCTCATGGAGATGGGCTCAGGCCTGGGGAGCTGACCCCCGACCCACCGACCCCGACCCGCCGGTCCCCTCGTCAGGCCGCGAGCGCGGGGTTCTGCCGTGCGTGGGCTCGCCGGACCGGCCGAGGTCCGCGTTCGACGGACCCGAGCGGCAGCCGCCGCACCGACGGCCGCGGGCGGCCCGCCGGGTCAACGGGGCTGGTCGGCCGTCCGCAGGAAGTCCGCGACGAGCCGACCCACCTGGTCCTCCTCGATGAGGAAGCCGTCGTGCCCGTAGTCCGAGTGCACGTACCGCACGGGCCCGGCGCCCGGGATCCCGGCGGCGACGCGCTCGGACTGCGCGGGCGTGAACAACCGGTCGGAGTCGACGGCGACGACCAGCGCACGCGCCGTGACGTGCGCGAGCGCCGCCTCGACGCCGCCGCGGTCGCGGCCCAGGTCGTGCGTGATCATCGTGCGCGTGAGGGTGACGTACGTGTTGGCGTCGAACCGCCGCGCGAGCTTGTCGCCGTGGTGGTCGAGGTACGACTGCACCGCGAACCTGCCGCCCTCGAGCGGGTCCTCGGCGCCCTGCGGGATGCGCCCGAACCGCTCGTCGAGCTCACGCGCCGAGCGGTACGTCTGGTGCGCGATCTGCCGCGCGATGCCCAGGCCCACGTGCGGGCCCTCGCCGTCGGGCGCGTCGTAGTAGTCCCCGTCGCGGTACCGGGGGTCGGCGGTGACGGCCGCGAGCTGCGTGTGGAAGCTCGCGATCTGGTCGCCCGTGGTCTGCGCGCAGGTCGCGATGGCGGCGATCGCGTCGACCCGCTCGGGCGCGGTCGCGGCCCACTCGAGCACGCGCTGCCCGCCCATCGACGCGCCGATCACCAGGGCCCACGTGTCGACCCCCAGCAGGTCCGCGAGCCGCAGCTCGGCGGCGACCTGGTCGCGCACGGTCAGCAGCGGGAACCGGCCGCCCCACGGCTGCCCGTCAGGTGCGGTGGAGGCCGGGCCCGTCGAGCCCTGGCAGCCGCCCAGGACGTTGGGCGCGACGACGAAGTAGCGGTCGGTGTCGATGGGCGCGCCGGGCCCGACCATCGACTGCCACCAGCCCGCGGTCGGGTGGCCGGGGCCGGCCTCGCCGGTGACGTGCGAGTCGCCCGTGAGCGCGTGCAGCACGAGCACGGCGTTGCCGCCGTCCTCGTCGAGCTCGCCCCACGTCTCGTACGCGAGCCGCACCGCCGGCAGCCGCCCGCCCGACTCGAGCTTGAGCGGCCCGAGGTCGGCGAACCGGCGCCGGCCGGGCTCGTCGCCGTCGCGCCACGCGGCGCTCGCGGGCACCGGCGGGCGCTCGGGCAG
>JAEYNO010000127.1 GCA_023412515.1 Actinomycetes bacterium | reverse complement strand
CGGCACAGCACCGGTCGCCGACGCGACCACCGGCACGGCACCGGTCGCCGGCGCGACCACCGGCACGGCACCGGTCGCCGGCGCGACGGCTGGCACAGCACCCGTCACCGGCGCCACCACCGGCACGGCACCCGTCGCCGGGCGACCGTCGACGTACGGCCGCACGGGCGCGTGGTCCTCGTCCTCGACCGGCACCGGAACCGCCCGCACGGGTGCGGACACCGGGGCCGCGAGCTCGGGACGGCGCGCGACCAGCGCGGTGTGGACGGCACGCCGGATGCGGTCGACCTCGGCCTGCGGGTCGAGGAACGCGGCGGCGGACCACACGCGCACGACCGACCACCCGAGGCGCTCGAGCCGGTCCGGCACGAGGCGGTCGCGCACGCGCACGCTCGGCTCGCTCACGTACTCGTCGTCGTCCGTCAGCACCGCGACGAGCATCTCGTCGGGCAGGTCCGGGTGGCCCACCACCAGCGGGATCCGGACCCCGCCCGGCACGCCGTGGTCGACGTCGACGACGAGGCCGTGCTGCCACAGCCGCTCGGCCAGGTCGAGCACGAGCCGGTCGGGGTCCGGCCCGCCCGTGGGCCGCTCCGACGCGTCGGCGCCGGGCGCCTGCGCGCCGCGCTCGACGGCGAACCGCAGCACGTCGGCGAGGAGCTGCGGACCGGGGCCGCGCAGCCGCTCGGGGTCGAGGTCGTCACCCGTGAAGCACGCGACCACCGTCAGTCGGTGCCGCGTCGAGCCGAGGGCGTCGAGCAGCAGCGCGTCGCCGCCCGGGCGGCTCACGGGCCCGAACGTGTGCAGCACGCGGCGGTGCGGGGTCCGGCCGAGGCCGAGCGACAGGATCACGGCGTCGCGCTGCAGGCCCGCGACGTTCGCGACGTCGACCACGAGGAACGGGTCGGCGCGGCCGGCGTCGAAGAACGCCCCGAGCGCGGGGTTGCCGCGGACCTCGGCCATGACGACCTCGCGCACCGCGTCGGCGTGCCGGGGCGTCAGCGTCACGACCGCGAGCGACTCGTCGGGGTGCTGGAGCACGTGCTCGACGACGAGCTCGAGGACGCGCTCGACCTCGGCGCGCGTCGAGTCGACCATGCTCGTGGCGGGGTCGGGCATGCCGGTGCCGTCGACGGCCTCGAACGTCACGAGCGGCGCCGACCCGGGCAACGGCGTCGGGACCAGCACGCCCTCGTAGCCGTGCTCGGCGAGGAACCGCGTGAGGTACGGGTCGCGGCGCGACGCGTCGGCGTGCAGCGCGACGGTCGGCAGCACGGCGGCCAGCTCGCGCACCGCGGATCCCGACGCGCACCGCGCGTCGCCCACGACCACGACCTGGCGACCGCGCGCGATCGCGGGCAGCGCGGCCTCGACGGGCAGGTGCGCCGCGGCGTCCACGACGACCAGGTCGACCGTGCGCGACGCGGGCAGGACCTGCGCGACCAGCATGGGACCGGCGACCAGCACGGGCCGCAGGCGGCGCGCCAGGTCGGGGTACCGCGCGACGGTGTCGCGCAGCGACGTCATGCGCTCGTCGACCAGCTCCGCGAACAGCCCCTCCGCCTGGTCGCGATGGGTGCGGACCGCCGAGGCCACACGGCCCAGCGCCGCCGCGAGCACGGGGGCGGCACGACTGACGACGTGCCGCCGGTCGAGCTCGGCGTACCGCGCCGAGAGCGCGCCGAGCGCCGCGCCGTCGTAGCCCGCGAGGGCCGGGTCGGCACCGAGGACCTGCTCGAACACCGTGCTCCACCACGCGAGGTCGAGCTCGGCGGCCGCGAGCGCGGGGGCCACGCGGCGGTGCGCGAGGTCGTCGACGAGGTCGCCGAGGCCCGCCGCGCGCAGCCCGTGCAGCAGCTGCGTGCGCTCGGGCAGCGTGTCGAGCGCCGACGCGGCGTCGCGCAGCCGCACGAGCCGGTCGCGCAGCTCGTCGAACGGCGTGGTGGTCAGCAGCCCGCCGCCGGGCGTGGTGGCGAGCACCAGGCCGAGCGCCTCGACGTCCTGCCGGACCGCGAGGTGCTCGGCCTCGATGACCTCGAGCCCCTCGGGCAGCCGCGGCCAGCCGCCGGACGGGCAGTGCGCCTGCCACAGCTCGCGGCGGGCCTGCACCTCGATGAGCGCACCGTGCAGGTCGGCGACCGGGCGCCCGGGGCGCAGCATGTCCTTGGCCTGCTTGCGCAGGCGACGCCGCACCCAGAACCCCATCGGGACCCCGTGCTCCTCGCGCCACTCCTTGGTCGCGGTCGCGGCGACCAGGTCGGCGGCGGTGCGCTCGAACACGAGCGGCTGGAACACGTCGAGCGAGTGCCGCACGCCGTCGAGCATGCGCAGCTGCTCGGCCCACTGGTCGAGCGTCGTCGCGCGCGTGAGCCCCGTCTCGGCCGCCACCTGCGCGGCGCGCTCGACGAGCTGCGGGAGCGTGACGTCGAGGAGCCGGTCGAGGCGGTGCCGCACGACCTGCGCGTCGGCCGCGGTGCGCAGGTCCGCGCCGTACCAGGGCGTGTCCTGCGGGCGCAGCCGGAACGCTCCCAGCTCACCCGCGCGCACGAGGTCGCGCGCCACGTGCGCACGCCGCTCGGCGTCGAGGGGCCGCGCGACGTCCGTCGACAGCCGCACGGTCGTCGCGGGTGTCGGGCGCGCCGCCGTGAGTCGCGCGAGCTCCTGCAGCGCGTCGTACGCGGAGACGCCCCACGGCTCGCGCGTCGCGTGCAGCGCGTCCACGTAGGCGCGCAGCCGCTCGCGCTGCTCGACGAGCGGCACGCGGACGGCCTGCACGGCGTCGGTGTCGACGACCGGCGGCTCGAGGGTCATCGCGCCGAGCAGCCGCCGCGCGGCGGCGGTGCGCCACCCGGCGTGCGGCTCGACGTCGAGCACGAGCTCGCCGACGCCGAGGCGCTGGAGCCGCTCGACGAGCGACACCGCGGCGCGCCGGTGCCCCGGGACGTAGAGGACGGTGCGGCCCTCGGCGGCGGCGTCGGCGACGATCGCGGCGAGCGTCCCGGTGACGTCGGAGCCGGTGGGCGCGTCGACGAAGACGTGGGCGCCCGTCGCGACGACGTCGAGCACGTGCTGCTGCGCGGGGTCGAGGTCGCCGATGCCGCGCTCCAGCGCGGGGTCGCGGTCCCCGGGGACGGGCGCGGGCAGCGGCACGTCGAGCGCCGCGCGCGCGTCGTCGAGGCCCGCGAGCGCACGGACGACGTCGTGCCGGTCGAGCGTGCCGGCGAGCTGGTCCAGGTCGTCGACGATGATCTGCCCCGGGTGCACGAACGTGCCCACGACGACCCGCTCGACGAGCCGGAAGTCCTCGAGCACGGCCTCGCCGAGGGACGACAGCCGCTGCAGCGCGCCGCGCGGGTCGAACCCGGCACCCGTGAACGTGCCGCGCGCGACCGCACCGGGGTCGAGCAGCGCGCCGTGGCTGCGCAGCGCGCGCGCCAGCACGGGGTTGACCTCGATGGACGGCTCGAGCTCGATCTCGTGGTCGCCCTCGCCCGTGCCGCGCGCGCGCAGCGCGACGGGGCGCAGCAGCACGGGGGCGCGCACGGTGCGCACGGGCACGTCGGGACCGTCGTCACCGGCTCCCCGGCCGCTGGGCGTGCGCGGGTGCCGCGTGACGTGCGCGAGCGCGCCGACGTCGTCCGACGCGAGGTCGGCGGTGGACCGGTCCGTCCAGGTCGCGACGCCGATCGCGAGCGACGTGGACGCGATGCCGTAGCGCTGCGTGTAGGCCGCCGCACGCGCCGCGACGGCGCGGGCGCGTCGGCGCGCGGCGGACTGCGCGCCGGGTTCGCGCACGAGGTTGGACAGCCGCGTGGGCCGCCCGGCGAAGAGCTGCGCCATGCCGGAGGGGTGCGCGCTCGACAGGTCGAGCGCGGCCTCGCCGAGCTGGTCGACGTCGGCGAGCGTCGACGCGCCGGCCGCCTCGACGAGGGCCGCGCGCCACGTCGCGACGGCGCCCTCGAGGACCTCGGCGGGTGACGGCGGCTCGACCAGCGCGACCG
>JAEYNO010000067.1 GCA_023412515.1 Actinomycetes bacterium | reverse complement strand
TCCCCGCCGACTCCGCCACCCCCGCGACCACCTCACGCACCGAGGCCTGCGCCGTCGTCAACGACGCCGCCATCTCCCCGATCTCGTCACGCGAGTCCACGTGCGCCGGCACCGTCAGATCACCCTGCGCCATCGCCGCCACCGACCGCTGCACCGCACCCACACCCCGCAGCACACGCCGCGACACGGCCGCCGCACCGAGCACGGCGCCCGCGGCCCCGACGACGATCGCGGCGGCGATGCCGGCCACCGTGAGGACGGCGACGCGCGTCGAGGCCCGGTCGGCGGCCTCGCCGGCCTGCTCGACCTCCTGCTGGAGTCCCAGCGTGAGCTCGCCGATCCGGCCGTAGACGTCCCAGCCGTCGCCCGCGATGAGCGCGTCGCCCGCCTCGAGGTCGCCCGCGGCGTACGCGGCGACCACGCGGTCGTCGATCGCGAAGAAGTCGTCCCACAGCGTCGCGATCTCCGCGACGGTCTCGCGCTGCGCGGGCTCGAGGACGGCAGAGCGCTCCTCGAGCACGGTGAGCGCGGCGCGCAGCCCGTCGGCCGACGTCAGGTAGCCCTGGCGGCTCGCGGCGTCGGCCGCGACCGCCTCGGGGCCGCCGAGGCGGCGCGTGTCCCACGCGTAGGCGGTCTGCCAGCCCGAGACGTCGCTGTTGAACATCCGCACCTCGCCGACGGCCTGCGTCGCGTCGAGCAGGTCGTCGATCCGCGACGTCGCGCGGTCGAGCGCCGCGACGCCCGCGAACGCGACGCCGCCCGTGAGCACGGCCGAGGCGACGCCCGCCGCGCCGATCGCGAGGATCCTCGCGCGCAGCCCGCGACGGCGGGCCGGGCCTGCTGCAGGGGGACGGGACATGGTCTGCCTCCGAGGACGGTCGGGTCGGATCCGGGTGCCCCCTTGCGTGCGTCCCATCGGACGGCACGGGCCCCGGGTGAGGCGCCGGAGCGCATCTCACCCGGGGCCCGGTCCGGTCTCAGTAGGTGAACGCGGCGACGCGCTGCCGCAGGTCGTCGGAGAGGCGCGCGAGCTCGGCGACCGAGGCACCCATCTGGCCCAACGTCGTGGACGCCTCCTGCGCCGAGGACGCCACCCCCGTGATGTTCGCCGCGATCTCCCCCGACCCGGTCGCTGCCTCACCGACCCCGCGCGACATCTCGTTCGTCGTCGCGGTCTGCGCCTCCACCGCCGAGGCGATCGTCAGCTGGTAGTCGTTGATCGACCGCACGATCCCCTCGATCTGACCGATCGCCTCCACCGCCCCGGCGGTGTCCCCCTGGATCGCCTCCACCCGCCGCGCGATGTCCTCGGTCGCCTTCGCCGTCTCCTGCGCCAGCTCCTTGACCTCACCGGCCACCACCGCGAACCCCTTGCCCGCCTCACCCGCACGCGCCGCCTCGATCGTCGCGTTCAACGCCAGCAGATTCGTCTGCTCCGCGATCTGCGTGATCAGCTTCACCACGTTCCCGATCTCCGCGCTCGAGGACCCCAACCGGTTCACCGTCACCCCCGCCTCGTCCGCCGCGACCGTCGCCGCCTGCGCCACCTTCGCCGCCTCCGACGCGTTCTGCGCGATCTCCCGGATGCTCGCCCCCATCTGCTCAGCCCCCGCCGCCACCGCCTGCACGTTCCGGCTCACCTGCTCCGCCGCAGCCGCCACCACACCCGCCTGCACCGACGTCTCCTCCGACCCCGACGCCACCTGACCCGACGCCGCCGCCAGCTCCTCGGCCGCAGCCGCCACCGTCCCCGCCGACTCCGCCACCCCCGCGAGCGTCGCGCGCATCCGGGTCTGCATGACCTCGAGCGCGGCGGTCAGCCGCCCGACCTCGTCGCCGCCGTCCGCGGCCACCGGCACCGTGAGGTCGCCCTCGCTGGCGGCCGTCAGCGCGGTCACCGCCGCGTCGAGCCGGCGGCGCAGCGAGCGCGCGACGACCACCGCGACGGCGCCCGCGGCCGCGAGCCCCACCGCGAGCACCGACACGACCACGACCTCCGAGCGCAGCACCAGCGCCTGCGCGTCGACCGACGACCGCGCGGCCTTCTCCTCCTGCGCGACCGTCTCGGTCTGGATCGCGTCCATGACCGCGGTCGTCAGCGGCCGGACGGTGTCCTGGAAGTACGCGGCGAAGCCCGCGGCGTCGCCGTCGTCGGCCAGCGGGAACAGCGAGTCGTGCGCGGCCGTGTAGTACGCGTCGAACGCCTGCTCCATCGCGTCGACGTCCGCGGGGTCGACGGCGAACGGCCGGTACGCCGCGACCTGCGCGTCGAGGTCGGCACGCCGCTCCACGAGCTCGTCCGCGAGGTCGGCGCGCGTCGCCGCGTCCGCGATGCCGTACTGGATCACGCGCGCCCGGTCCCCCTGGTACGCGCGCTGGATCTCCGTGAGCTGCGAGAGCGGCTTGACGCTCTCCTCGTGGAGCGCGCCGATCTCGGCCCGCAGCGACAGCAGCGCGCCCACCGCGACGCCCGCGACCGTGACCGCGGCGACGCCCATGAGCCCCACCGAGGCCGCGATCTTCGTCAGGACCGACCGGTCCGCCCACCAACCCGTACCGCCACGCATGCCCGTCTCCTCCCGAGGTCCTGCACCTACCCAGCCGATCGGCAGGGCCCCGGACGACGTGACGGCTCGTCAGGATGAGATCGGTCTCAGCCGCCCTCGCGCGCCGCCGCGACGGGTTCCCGGGCGCCGAGCCACGCGCGCAGCGCGTCGACCGGCAGCGCGCCGCTGTGCACGAACCCCTGCGTCGCGTCGCACGCGAGGTCGCACAGCCGCTCGGCCGTCGCGCGGTCCTCGACGCCCTCGGCCGTCACGCGGATGCCCAGGCGGTGCGCGAGGTCGATCGTCGCGGCGACGATGGTCTCGGTGCGGTCGTCGCGCAGCAGCCGCGAGACGAACGACGCGTCGAGCTTGAGCTCGGCGGCGGGCAGCCGCGCCAGGTAGCTGAGCGACGAGTGCCCCGTGCCGTAGTCGTCGATGCTCACGCGCACGCCCTGCTCGGTGAGCCGCACCAGTGCCGCGACCGCCGCATCCGGGTCACGCATGATCGCCGACTCGGTGACCTCGAGCACCAGCCGGTCGGCCGGCAGGCCCGAGCCGGCCAGCGCGGCGGCGACCTCGCCCGGCAGGTCGTCGTCGGTCACGCAGCTCGCCGAGAGGTTCACCGCGACCGGCAGGTCCCAGCCGTCGGCGGCCACGCCCTGCGCCGCCGCGGCGGCCTGCCGCAGCACGACGGCCGTGAGGCGGGCCATGAGCCGGTGCTCCTCGGCCAGCGGCAGGAACACGGCGGGCCGCAGCAGGCCGTGCCGCGGGTGCGCCCACCGCACGAGCGCCTCGACGCCCACGACGCGCTCGTCGCCGCAGGCGACCTGGGGCTGCAGGTGCACGACCAGCTCGCCGACCTCGGCCGGCGTCGCGTGCCCCGCGAGCACGGTCCGCAGGTCGCTCAGCAGGTCGAGCCGGCGCGCGGTGCGCTCCGCCGTGCGGGCGTCGTACACCTGGATGCCGCCGCCCGAGCGCTTCGCGACGTACATCGCGGTGTCCGCGTCGTGCAGCAGCCGCGCGCTCGACGACGAGCCCAGGCCCGTGCTGGCGACGCCCACGCTCGCGTCGATCCGCACCGTGCGCCCGGCGACGACGAACGGCGCCCGGATCGCGTCGAGCACGACGTGCGCGACCCGCAGCGCCTGGTCCGGGTCGTCGACGAGCAGCGCGAACTCGTCGCCGCCCAGCCGCGCGAGCAGCGCGGCACCCGCCGTCTCGACCGCGACGCGGTCGGCGACCGCGCGCATGAGCTCGTCGCCGACCACGTGGCCGAGGCCGTCGTTGACGCCCTTGAACTCGTCGAGGTCGACGAGCAGCACGCCGACGCCGCGCGGGCGCCCGCGCGTCGCCGCGAGGTACTCCATGAACGCGAGACGGTTGGCGACGCCGGTGAGTCCGTCGGTGCGGGCCTCGCGGCGCGCCGACGTGAGCTCCGCGAGGTCCGCCACGACGCGCAGCAGCCGGACGCTGCCCAGCAGCGTCGACAGCGCGGCCGCGACCGCGACGGACCGGCGTCCGCTGGGCGCGGCGGCGTCGAGCACGACCAGGCCCGCACCCGCGACGACGATCGCGAGCGACCCGATCGACGACGCACGCGGCGAGGGCGCCGTCTGCACGTTGCGCACGACGGGCGCGAGGCTCGCGACCGCGCTGGTCGCGGCCACGACCGTCCACGCCGTGACGACCGCGACGGTCGCGGTCGGGCGCACCGCACCGGTCGCGAGCACCTCGAGGTACCGGACCGTGCCGAGCCCGCCGAGCGTCACCACGAGCGCGAGCAGGACCCACGCGCGCCAGTCCCGCGCGAGCCGCGCGAGGACCAGGACCGACGCGAGGGACAGCGCGAGCACGACCGGTGCGGCGGCACCGAGCACGAGCACGGTCACGCGCCACGTCGGCACCGCGACCCCGCCGACCGTGCGGTACGTGCTGTACATGAGCAGCGCGGTGCCGCCCAGCAGCCCCGCGAGCCCGAGCAGCCGCTCACCGGGGTCCCAGTCCCACTCGACGCCGCGGTACCGGTTCCAGAACTGCACGCCGAGGTAGACGAAGGCCGACGCGACGACCGTCCCGAGCGTCTCGACGGCGCCGGCCCACCGGACCCCGGGGGCGAGCACGAGCACGCACGCCTCGCCGCCGAACGCGACGGCGAGCGCCAGGAGGGCGCGAGCGAACCACCGCCACGCGCGGGCCTCGCGCACGGGCCGGACCCGCAGCCGCGCCCGCACGACGACGCCGGACGCCGCGCAGACGAGCGCCGCGGTCACGAGGAACGGGGCCGAGACACCCGTGACGACGCCGGTCACCGCGAGCAGCGCGCACGCGAGGGTCCCGACGACGGCGGCGCGGACGGCTCGCGACGTCGGACGGGCGCGGACCACGGCCTCAGTACGTGAAGGCGGCGACGCGACGGCGCAGGTCCTCCGACAACCGCGCCAGCTCGGCCACCGACACCCCCATCTGCCCCAACGTCGTCGAGGACTGCTGCGCCGAGGACGCCACCCCTGTGATGTTCGAGGCGATCTCCCCCGAGCCCGTCGCCGCCTCGCCCACGCCCCGCGACATCTCGTTCGTCGTCGCCGTCTGCTCCTCCACCGCCGAGGCGATCGTCAGCTGGAAGTCGTTGATGCTCGCGATGATCGACCCGATCTGCGAGATCGACTCCACCGCACCCGACGTGTCCGCCTGGATCGCCTCCACCCGCCGCGCGATGTCCTCGGTCGCCTTCGCCGTCTCCGACGCCAGCTCCTTGACCTCCCCCGCCACCACCGCGAACCCCTTGCCCGCCTCACCGGCCCGCGCCGCCTCGATCGTCGCGTTCAACGCCAGCAGGTTCGTCTGCTCCGCGATCTGCGTGATCAGCTTCACCACGTTCCCGATCTCCGCGCTCGAGGACCCCAACCGCGACACCGTCTCGTTCGCCGCCACCGCCGCACCCGTCGCCGCCTGCGCGACCTTCGCCGCCTCCGACGCGTTCTGCGCGATCTCCCGGATGCTCGCCCCCATCTGCTCCGCCCCCGCCGCCACCGCCTGCACGTTCCGGCTCACCTGCTCCGCCGCAGCCGCCACCAC
>JAEYNO010000035.1 GCA_023412515.1 Actinomycetes bacterium | reverse complement strand
CCGCGTGGCTCGGCGGGGCCCTGCCGCTGCACGGCGGGGCGGTCCGCGTCGACGAGGCGTACCGCGCGCTGGGCCCCGACGGTCCGCTGCCCGGCCTGCTCGCGGTGGGGGACGTCGCGGTGCGGCGCTCGGCGCGCCACGGCTGGGTCCCCGGCGGCCACTGGGACGAGGCGCTGCACGGACCCGACGTGCTGGCCCGGCACCTGCTCGGCCTGCCGGTCGAGGGTCCGGAGCCCGTGCCCTACGTGTTCTCGACGCAGCTGGGGCACGACCTCACGATGTTCGGCCTGCCGGGTACCGACGACCGGACGACCGTGCTGGGCGAGCCCCGCGACGGTGCGGGCTGGACGGTGCTGTGGTCGCGCGACGACGCCGTCACCGGCGCCCTCGTCGTCGACCGGCCGCGCGACGTCGGCGCGGCGCGGCGGCTGTTCGCGCGCGACGGGCTGCCTCGCCTGCCCCTGGGGCCGGACGCCGCGGCGGACCTGCGCACGCTCGTGCGAGCGACACCCCCGGCCTGACGCGGGCGGCGTCCCCACGGCAGCGGCGGCGCGACGCGGCACGGGCCCGACCGTGTGCGGTCGGGCCCGTGCGGGTGACGCGGGTCAGTGCGCGAAGTGGCGCGTGCCCGTGAGGTAGAGCGTCACGCCGGCAGCGGCCGCCGCGGCGACGACCTCCTCGTCGCGCACCGAGCCGCCCGGCTGGACGACCGCGCGCACGCCCGCGTCGAGCAGGACCTGCAGCCCGTCGGCGAACGGGAAGAACGCGTCGGACGCCGCGACGGCGCCGCGTGCGCGCTCGACGTCACCGGCGTTGGCGCGCTCGACGGCGAGGCGGCACGAGTCGACCCGGTTGACCTGGCCCATGCCGACCCCGACGGACGCACCGTCGTGCGCGAGGAGGATCGCGTTGGACTTCACGGCACGCACCGCGCGCCACGCGAACACCAGGTCGGCCAGCGTGGCCGCGTCCGCCGCGTCGCCCGCTGCGAGCGTCCACGTGGCCGGGTCGTCGCCCGGCGCGTCGATGCGGTCGACGGACTGCACGAGCAGGCCGCCGGACACCGGGCGCAGCTCGACGTGGGCCGCGGGCGGCGCGTCGACGACCAGCAGGCGGATGTTCTTCTTCTGCGTGAGCAGCGCGAGCGCGTCGTCGTCGAACCCGGGGGCCACGACGACCTCGGTGAACACGGGCGCGATCTGCTCGGCCGCCGCGAGCGTGACCCGACGGTTGGTCGCGATGACGCCCCCGAAGGCCGAGACCGGGTCGCACGCGTGGGCCTTGGCGTGCGCGTCGGCGACGTCCGCGCCCACGGCCACGCCGCACGGGTTGGCGTGCTTGACGACCGCGACCGTGGGCAGGTCGCCGTGGTCGTGCGCGGCCCGCCACGCGGCGTCCGCGTCGACGTAGTTGTTGTAGCTCATGGCCTTGCCGTGCAGCTGTCGCGCCTGCGCCAGCCCGCCGGTCCCCTGGTCGGCCGTGTAGAGCGCGGCCCGCTGGTGCGGGTTCTCGCCGTAGCGCAGCACGTCCGACCGCTCCCAGGTCGCGCCGACCCAGGCCGGGAACCCGGTCGCGACGCCGTCGACCTCGTCGGTCGTCGTCGCGACGTTGCCCATCCAGGACGCGACCGCGACGTCGTAGGTCGCGGTGTGCACGAACGCCTGCGCCGCGAGCCGCGTGCGCTCGGCGAGCGTGAACCCGCCCGCGGCGACGGCCGCGACCACGTCGTCGTAGCGCGCCGGGTCGACCACGACCGCGACGCTCGGGTGGTTCTTCGCGGCGGCACGCACCATCGACGGCCCGCCGATGTCGATCTGCTCGACGCACGCGTCGACGCCGGCGCCCGACGCGACGGTCTGCGTGAACGGGTACAGGTTCACCACGACGAGCTCGAACGGGGCCACGCCCAGCTCGTCGAGCTGCGCGAGGTGCTCGGGGCGGCGCGTGTCGGCCAGGATCCCGGCGTGCACGCGCGGGTGCAGGGTCTTGACGCGTCCGTCGAGGCACTCGGGGAAGCCCGTGAGGTCCTCGACGCGCGTCACCGGGACGCCCGCGGCCGCGACGGTCGCGGCCGTCGACCCCGTGGACACGAGCTCGACGCCCGCCGCGTGCAGCGCGGTCGCGAGCTCGACCAGGCCGGTCTTGTCGTAGACGGACAGCAGCGCGCGCCGCAGCGGGCGGCGCGTGGCGTCGGCGGTCGGGTCCGCGACGGGGGCGACGGGGGGCAGGTCGTGCGGCATGGGTGGCACCTTCCTGGGCCGGGCGGCGGTCCGGCAGGACCTTCGACGAACCCCGGCACCCAGGCGGGCGGTGCACTCGGCAGGGTGGTGCTCGGTCGCTCCCCGGTGGTCCTCCACCCTCGCCAGTCACGACCGCGCACGAGTCTACCGGCGCACCGGCGCGCGCGGGTCAGCCGGCCGCGGGCCGACCCAGGCGCGCGTGCCGGCCGTCGACCGTGAGCCCGTCGCGCGCGATGCGCCCCACGACGTCGACGAGCAGGCGACGCTCGACGACCTTGATGCGCTCGTGCAGCGACGACTCGTCGTCGTCGTCCGCGACCGCGACGGCCTCCTGCGCGACGACGGGGCCGTCGTCGACGCCCGCGTCCACAACGATCACCGAGCAGCCCGTGACCTTGACGCCGTACGCGAGCGCGTCGCGCACGCCGTGCGCGCCGGGGAACGACGGCAGCAGCGCGGGGTGCGTGTTGACCGTCCGCCCGCCGAACCGCGCGAGGAACGGCGCACCCACGAGCTTCATGAACCCCGCCAGCACCACGGTGTCGGGCGAGAACACCGCGACGGCCTCGGTGAGCGCACGGTCCCACGCGTCGCGGTCGGGGAAGTCGCGCAGCGCGACGACCGCGGTCGGGACCCCGGCCTCGCGCGCGCGGTCGAGCGCCGCGACGCCCGCACGGTCGGACACGACGCCGACGACGCGCGCGCCGAAGGCCGGGTCGTCGTGCGCGTCGAGCAGCGCCGCGAGGTTCGAGCCCGTGCCGGACACGAGCACGACGAGGCGGTGCGCGCGGGACACGGCGTGGGCGGGCGGGACGGGACCGGGGCCGGTGCGGGTCACGCGGGTGAACCTACCCCGCCCGTGGACCGACCGGTCCGCACGTCCGGTGCCGCGCGTGCGCGAGAATGACGCCATGGGCAACCCGTGGGCACCGCCGGACCAGTCGCAGCCGCGGGACCAGTCGCCGCCCGCGCCCGGTGCGCCCGGGGGCGCGACGCCCCCGCCCGGCACCGGGGGCGCGTGGCACCCGGGGCACGGGGCACCGCCGCAGC
>JAEYNO010000113.1 GCA_023412515.1 Actinomycetes bacterium | reverse complement strand
GTCGCGCTGCGCGCGGTCGTGCACCCGCTCGTGGCGTGGGGCGTCGGCTCTGCGCTCGGGCTGCCCGCGCCCGCGCTGCTCGCGGTCGTCGCGATGGCGGCGCTGCCGACGGCGCAGAACGTGCTGGTCTACGCCATGCGGTACCGCCACGGCGAGGCGCTCGCGCGCGACGCCGGGCTCGTCTCGACCGTGCTGTGCGTGCCGGTGCTGCTGGTGGTGGCCGCGACCCTGGGCTGAGCGACGGTCGTCAGTCGCGGCGCCGCGGGCGTGCGCGCACGTGCATGCGCTCGCCCTGCGGGCCGTACACCGCGAGCACCTCGGTGTGGCCGTCGGACACGTTGCCGAGCCAGTGCGGCACGCGCGTGTCGAACTCGGCGGCCTCGCCCGCGGCCAGGTCGAGCTCGCGCCCGGCGAGCACGAGGCGCAGCGAGCCCGACAGCACGTACAGCCACTCGTAGCCGTCGTGCACGCGGGGCTCGCGGTCGGCGTCGGCGTGCACGCCCGGCGGGTAGACCATCCGGAACGCGCGGGGCCCCTCCGCGCGGCGGCTCAGCGGCACGTACGTCACGCCGTTGCGGACCGTCGGGTGCGCGGGCACGCGCGGGTCGTCGCCCGCCGGGACGTCGACGAGCTCGTCGATCGTCACGTCGTGGAACCGCGCGAGCGGCAGCAGCAGCTCGAGCGTGGGGCGCCGCAGGCCGGACTCGAGGCGCGACAGCGTGCTCACGGAGATGCCGGTGACGCCCGCGACGTCGGCGAGAGTGGCGGCCCGCTGCTCGCGCAGCGCGCGCAGCCGCGGGCCGACGGTGTCGAGCACCGCGTCGAGGTCGTCCATGGTTCCATTTGCCACGACGGCAACGACTCTTGTCAAGGCGGCACGGGCCGCGCAGGCTCGTGCCATGCCGAACGCACCCCTGACCCCGGTCGACGTCCTCGTGCTCGGCGGCGGCGCCGCGGGCCTGTCCGCCGCGCTGAGCCTCGGGCGCTCGCGCCGCTCCGTGCGCGTCCTCGACGCCGGCGAGCCGCGCAACGCGACCTCGCCGCACGCCCACAACCTGCTCACGCACGACGGCACGCCGCCGTCCGCGCTGCTCGCCGCGGGACGCGACGAGGTCGCCCGCTACGGCGTCGAGGTGGTGACGGCGCGCGTGGTCGCGGCGCAGGCGGTCGACGTCCCGAGCGGCGCCACGCACGAGCCCACGTTCGCGGTCCGCACCGCCGACGGCCGCACGCACCACGCGCGCCGGCTCGTCGTGGCGACGGGGATGCGCGACGTCCTGCCCGACGTCCCGGGCCTGGGCGAGCGCTGGGGACGCGACGTGCTGCACTGCCCCTACTGCCACGGCTGGGAGGTCCGCGACCGGCGCCTCGCGGTGCTCGCGACCGGGCCGCGCGCGGTGCACGCCGCGCTGCTGGTCCGCCAGCTCAGCGACGACGTCACGCTGCTCACGCACGACGCGTTCGCCCCGGACGCCGAGCAGCACGCCGACCTGGCAGCGCGCGGCGTGCGGGTCCTCCCGGGCCGCGTGGTCGCCGCGCAGGTCGAGGACGACGCGCTCACCGGGCTCGCACTCGCCGACGGCGACGTCGTGCCGTGCGACGCGGTGTTCGTCGGGTCGCGCGCGGTGCTCGACGGCGGGGTGGTCGACGGCCTCGGCCTGGCGACCACCGCGCTCGACTTCCTGGGCGAGGACGTCGGCCGCGCCGTCGTCGTCGACGCGACGGGCGCGACGTCCGTGCCGGGCGTCTGGGCCGCGGGCAACGTCACCGGCCCGCAGCACGCGCTCGCGGCCAGCATCGCGGCGGGCTCGCTCGCCGGCGCGCACGTCAACGCGTCGCTCGTCACCGCCGACGTCGCCGCCGCACGCACCACCCGCCCCTGACCAAGGGCACACCCCCTGACCCCAGCCCCCACGACCACCCCCCGCGAGAGCGCAATCCAGCCACACCCCCACCCGCGAGAGCGCAATCCAGCGCGGCACACGACGGACCAGCTCCACGACCGAGGAGAGACCATGCCCGACCAGCACCACGACCAGCACCACGACGACCTCGACGACGCCGCCACGACGCTCGACCCCGCGTGGTGGGAGCAGCGGTACCGCACGCACGGCACGCTGTGGAGCGGGCGCGTCAACGCGTCGCTCGCGCAGGTCGCGTGCGACCTGCCGCCGGGCACCGCGCTCGACGCCGGTGCGGGCGAGGGCGGCGACGCGCTGTGGCTCGCGGCGCGCGGCTGGCGTGTGACCGCCGTGGACGCCTCCCGCACGGCGCTCGACCGGGGCGCCACCGAGGCCGCCAGGCGCGGGCTCGACGTCACGTGGGTCGAGGCCGACCTGCGCACGTGGGTGCCGCCGGCCCGGTACGACCTCGTGACGTCGCACTACCTGCACGCCGAGGGCGGCCGGGGCTGGGGGTGGCTGGCCGACGCGGTCGCGCCGCGCGGCACGCTGCTCGTCGTCGGGCACGACCTGTCGGACGTCGACGGCCCCGTGGCGCGCCCGCACCTCGCGCGGCTCGGGCACACGGCCGAGCAGGTGGCGGCCGACCTCGACCCCGCGCAGTGGGACTCGATCGAGCCGCAGGTGCTCGAGCGGACGATCGAGCACGACGGGGTTCAGGTGGCGGTCCGCGACGCGGTCCTGGTCGCCCGGCGACGCTGAGCACCGCACGGACCGGCTCTCGTCGGCACCGATCGGCGTCGCCCCGCCCTCGCCGACCCTCGACCGGTCCCGCCCGGCCCGACCGGCTCCGACGGCCCCTCACCCGGGTTTGCCCGTACCGCGAGACGCGCGGCCGACGAGACCGGGCTGACGCCAGCCTCACGGCGGATGAGCGACGTCAGCCCGGTCTCGTCACAACCTCGTCCCACGGACCGGGACGGCGCCGGGTCGCGCGAGCGAGGGCCGGTCGACGGACCACGTCGGCCGGCGTCGGACGTCGACCGGCGGTCGCGTCAGACGTCGACCGACGGCCCCGTCAGACGTCGACCGGCCCGAGCACCGGCTCCGCGACGCACCGCACGACCGCGTCGGCCGCGCCGCCGAGCTCGAGGATCACGACCTCGTTGCGCTCGCGCACCAGCGGCCCCGGCACGTAGAGCGTGCGCGTCGGCATGGCCGACCAGTACCGCCCGAGCAGCGTGCCGTTGACCCACACCAGGCCCTTGCCCCACCCGTCGGTCGACCAGAAGTGATCGACCCCGGGCTCGGCGTCGAACGCTCCCGCGAGCAGCGCGGGGCCCGCGACGGGCTCGTCGGCGGGCACGGGCGCGAGCCGCTCGACGACCGCGGCCGGCAGCGGGTCGACGAGCAGCGCGGACGTCGTCCACGCGGTGAGCTCACGGTCCGCGGTGCGCACCGGCCCGACCAGCCCCTTGGGCTCGCCGATGCGCGGGCCGTAGTTGACGCGCCCCTGGTCCTCGACGAGCACCGTGAGCTCGCCCGCGCGCGGCGGCAGCGCCAGCACGTGCTCGTGCGCCGTGCGGGACAGCACGCCGACCGGCTCGCCGTCGAGCAGCACGACGGCCCGGTCGCGCACCTCGCCGACCACGAGCACGCGGTCGTCGGCCCGCACGCGCGTGCGGTACACGACGAACCCGTTCCAGTGGCCGGCCTCGTCGGCCGTCGGCACGTGGTCCCAGGCGCGCGGCACGCTCGCCGCGACGTCGAGGAGCGCGGCCAGCGGCGCGCGGTGCGTCAGCGCGACCTCCCGCTCGGGCGCGGGCGGCCGGGCGGCCGGGAGCTCGTCGGGCACCGGCACGTGCCGCGCGAGCACGGCCCGCATCGCGTGGTACTTGGCCGTCGTCGCGCCGTGCTCCGCGATCGGGGCGTCGTAGTCGTACGACGTCGTGATGGGCAGGTAGGTGCCCTTGTGGTTGGCGCCGTTGGTCAGCCCCAGGTTGGTGCCGCCGTGCACCATGTAGAGGTTGACCGACGCGCCGGCCGCGAGCAGGTCGTCCAGGTCCTGCGCGTTCGCCTCGGCGGGCGCGACGTGGTGCGGCAGGCCCCACGAGTCGAACCAGCCGTTCCAGAACTCCATGCACACGAGCGGACCGGTGGGCTGGTGCCGTCGCAGCGTCGCGAGCCGCTCGGTCGCGCGCGACCCGAACGTCGCGGTGCGCAGCAGCCCGGGCAGCCCGCCGCGCTCGAGCATCGCGTCGTCGGCCTGGTCGCACGTGAACAGCGGCACGGTGATGCCGCCCGCGCGCGTGAGGTCGGCGAGCGTCTGCAGGTAGCCCTTGTCGTCGCCGTACGCGCCGTACTCGTTCTCGACCTGGACCGCGATCACGGGCCCGCCGCGGTCGACCTGGCGGGCGGCGACCACGGGCAGGACCGCGTGGAGGTACTCGCCGACGGCCGCCATGAAGCCGGGCTCGTGACGGCGTACGCCGATGGTCGGGTCGGCCAGCAGCCACGCGGGCAGCCCGCCGTTGTCCCACTCGGCACAGATGTACGGGCCGGGCCGCACGATCGCGTGCATGCCCTCGGCGGCCACGAGGTCGAGGAACCGGCCCAGGTCGCGCGGGCCCGTGAGGTCGAACTCGCCGCGCCGCGGCGCGTGGAAGTTCCACGCGACGTACGTCTCGATCGTGTTGAGCCCCAGCAGGCGCGCGGACCGGATGCGGTCGGCCCACAGGTCGGGGTGCACGCGGAAGTAGTGCAGCGCGCCGGACACGACGCGGTGCGGGCGCCCGTCGAGCAGGAAGTCGCGCTCGCCGATCTCGAACGTGCTCACGCGTCCGCCCTCGCGCCGACCGCCGCGTCCACCCCTGCGGGCGGAGCGGCGTCCGCACCTGCGGGCGGCGCCGCGTCCGCACCTGCGGGCAGCACCCGGGCGTCGTGCGGCGCGAGGTCCACGCGCCGCCCGGCGACGTCCAGCGCGACGG
>JAEYNO010000109.1 GCA_023412515.1 Actinomycetes bacterium | reverse complement strand
TCGTCGCGCTGGCCGACGGCTTCGACGACCTCCCCCACGCGGTCGAGGGCGTGCCCGCGCGGCTCTACCGGCGGCAGCGGCTGGCCCCCGCGCTCGAGGTCAGCGGCATCACGTCGCTCGCGCTCGGCGCCGACCTGCCGCGCCTGGTGCGCCGGGCCGACGTCGTGCACGTGCACCTCATGCGCGACCTCGTGACGCTGCCCGCCGCCGCGGTGGCGCTCGCCGCGGGTGCACCGCTCGTCGTGCAGACCCACGGCATGGTGGACCCGAGCAGCAAGCCGCTGGCGCGGTTCTTCGACGCGCTCGTCGTGCGCCGCGTGCTGCGCCGCGCCGACGTGCTGTTGCACCTCACGGACGAGGAGCGCGACGACGTCCGGGCGACCGCGCGCGCCGCGCTGCCGCAGGCGCGACGCCTCGTCAACGGGGTCGAGCTGCAGCCCCGGCGTCCGCTGCCGCAGGCGCCGCGCGTGCTCTACCTGGCCCGGCTGCAGGACCGCAAGCGCCCCGAGGACTTCGTGCGCTGCATGCCGGCCGTGCTGGCGCAGCACCCCGGCGCGCGGTTCGTGCTCGCGGGCTCCGACTCCGGCGCGCTGGCGCGCACGCTGGCGGTCGCCGACGAGCTGCGCGTGCGCGACCGTCTCGAGGTGCTGGGCGGCCTCCCGCACGACGAGGCGCTCGCCGAGCTCGCGCGCGCGAGCGTGTACGTCCTGCCGTCGGTCGGCGAGACGTTCCCCGTCTCGGTGCTCGAGGCGATGGCGTGCGGCGTGCCCGCGGTCGTCACCTCGTCGAACGGCCTCGCCCCGGACGTCGCCGAGGCGGGCGCGGGTGCCGTGGGCGACGACGTCCCGGCGCTCGCCGCGGCCGTCGCGCGGCTCCTCGACCCCGAGGCCAACGACGCGGCCTCCCGCGCGGCGCACGCGCTGGTGGCGGCCCGCTACTCGATCGACGCCGTGGTCGACGAGCTGGCGCACGCCTACGCCGACGCGCGAACGGCTCATCCCGCGCGCCGCGCGACGGCCTGATCGGCCCGCTCGAGCTCGCGGACCTTCACGCCGATCTGCCAGTAGTACGTCGCGAGCGCGACGGCGTAGTCGAAGCCGGCGCGCCCGTCGAGGAACCCGCGACGCGCGACGAACGCGTAGACGAAGAACGCGAGCGGCTTGAACGGCACCTTGTCGAACAGCGCGCCCTTGGCCGTGCGGCGCGCGGCCACGTCCGAGCGCAGGGCGGCGTGCCGTCGCAGGTACGCCTCCCAGTCGGAGTAGCGGTTGTGCCGGTCGAACCAGCTCGCGACCGGGTCGCGGTCGTCGTGCACGATCCGGTGGCGCAGCGCGCCGACCGTGCCCGTGGTCTCGGGCTGGTAGTGGCCCTCGACCTCCCGGATGCCGGGCGCGTCGAGGTCGCCGACCTCGGGGAACGCGCACCGGCGCCGGTCGAGCAACGAGCGCTTGGTGACGCGGTGCCCGTGCCGCAGGTACCGCCCCGCGAACCGGTACAGCAGCGCGACGTCGTACGCGCCGTGCTCGTCGACGCGCCCCGACCGCACGAGGGCCGCGATCTCGTCGACCAGCGCGGGTGACGGGAACTCGTCGGCGTCGAGGAGCAGCACCCAGTCGTGCCGCACGCCGGCGTGCTCGAGCGACCACTGCTTCTTCTTGGGGTAGCCGCCGTCCCACGTGAACGGCACGACGCGCGCGCCGTGCTCGACGGCGATCTCGGCGGTGCGGTCCGTGCTGCCGGAGTCGACGACGACGACGTCGTCGAAGCGGTCCAGCCGGCGCAGGCTGTTGCCGAGCGTCGCCTCCTCGTTGCGCGTCAGCACGATCACGCTCACCGGGACGTCCCCGCTCATGCCCACCACCCGCCTCTCGTCGCGCCCATCGTGCCCCGACGCCGACCCCCATACGGCGCAAAGCGGACAGAATCACCCGCTCGCCGGGTCCCGACGGTGCGACATCACCCGGACGCCGCGAGGCCTCGCCTGTACAGTCAAAACCTCCGAAACCCGACGAGAACGGACACCCTCGTGGAGATCGCACGCTTCGTCCAGCTGCTGCGCGCGCGGTGGCTCGCCGTCCTCGCGTGCGTCGCGCTGGGCACCGGCGCCGGGCTCGCCCTGCCGCTGACCATGACCCCCGTGTACGAGGCCCGCGCGCAGACGTTCATCACGCTCGCGGACGCGTCCGCGCCGGACGCCTCGCTCTTCGCGTCCTCGCAGTTCACGATGAGCCGGCTCAAGTCCTACACGATGCTCGTCGGCAGCCCGGGGGTGCTCGGGCCCGTCATCGCCGACCTGCGGCTCGACACCGACGTCGCGACGCTGCGGGAGGCCGTCACGGCGAGCAACCCCAGCGGTTCGTTCATCATCTCGGTGACCGCGCAGTCCGGGGACCCGGCGACGTCCGCCGCGATCGCGAACGCGGTGTCCGCGCGCCTCGGCACCGCGATCGAGGACCTCGAGGCGTCGTCCGCGGGTGCGCAGGTCTCGGCCCAGGTGGTGCGGGAGGCCGAGCCGCCCGCCTCGCCGACGTCGCCGCGGCGCAAGCTCGCGCTCGCGCTGGGCCTGCTGTCCGGGCTCGCGGTCGGCCTCGGGCTCGCGGCGGCGCGCCAGCAGCTCGACCGCTCCGTGCGCACCGCCGAGCACCTCAAGCAGGTCACCGGCGCCGGCGTCCTCACCGAGGTGCCCCTCGACCCGTCGATCGCGGGCGTGACGCGCTCGCTGTCCGTCACGGAGTCGTTCCGCACGCTGCGCGCGAGCCTGCGCTTCGTCGACGTCGACCACCCGCCGCGGGTCATCGCCGTCTCGTCCGCGGTGGTCGCGGAGGGCAAGACCTCGACCGCGGTGAACCTCGCGGCGTCGCTGGCCGCGAGCGGCAGCACCGTGTGCCTGGTCGACGCCGACCTGCG
Organism: Actinomycetes bacterium; assembly: GCA_023412515.1. GTDB lineage: Bacteria > Actinomycetota > Actinomycetes > Actinomycetales > Cellulomonadaceae > Cellulomonas. The sequence continues at coordinate 575 of JAEYNO010000109.1, read as the reverse complement.
CCGGCCGGGGGTGTCGCAGCACATCGGCATCCTCGACTCCGTGGGCCTGTCCGACACCCTGATCGGCGAGTACCCGCTCGACGACGTGCTGGTCGACTGGCAGGACGGCGTGACGGTGCTCCCCGCCGGCACGCTGCCGCCCGACCCCGCGGCGCTGCTCGCCTCGCAGGCGATGACGGCGACGGTCGCCGCGCTGCACGAGCGCTTCGACTTCGTCATCCTCGACACGCCACCCCTGACGCCGGTCGTCGACGGTGCGGTGCTCGGCGCGCTCGCCGACGGCACGATCCTGGTGGTGCGGCACGGCAGCACCGACGCGGCGGCCGTGGCGCGCGCGGCCGAGACGCTGGACGACGCGGGGGCGCGGCTGCTGGGCACGGTGCTCAACCGCGTGCCGCGCACGCGGCGGCGCCGCGCCGAGTACTCCTACGTGCCGCGCACGCGGACGGGCACCGGCCCCGCGCGGCACGCGGACGACGCGCACGCGGACGACGACGCGGCCGAGGGCGCTGCGGCCGGGGCGACGGACGACGCGGCGGCGGGCTCGACGTCCGACGTGGCCGGCTCCCCCGCGC
>JAEYNO010000108.1 GCA_023412515.1 Actinomycetes bacterium | reverse complement strand
GCCCTCACCCCCGCGGTGCGGACCGCACCGTGGGGTCCGGCCTCCCGGCGCGCGCCGTGAGCCGCTCGAGCGGTCCGCGCCCGAGCGTGAGCGCCCACACGGTGCAGGCCACCAGCAGCACGACGACCGAGAGCGGCCACACGGCGGCGTGCACGCCGCCGTCGTCGGTCACCGCGCCGGGCACCAGCGCGAACGGCCACAGCACGACCGCGAGCGACACGACGTGGGCGGAGTAGGCGGTGAGCGGCATCGACCCCACCGCAGCGACCGGCAGGAGCAGCCACCGCAGCGGCCGCGCGAGCAGCAGGCACGCGCCGAGGACCGCGAGCGCGAACCCGCCCGACCCCACGATCTCCGCCGTGCCGCCGCTGTGCGGCTGCGCCGACCACGCGGCCGCGGGCACCGAGGAGAGACCGCCGTTGTCACGGAACGTCGCGAGGTACCCGGACGACGTCCCGTCGCCACCGGCGTCGCCCTCGCCGCTGCCGTCGGGCTGGCAGTAGACCGCGCCGCCGTCCTGCGGCAGGCACACGGTCCCCGTGAGGTCGACCTCGTCACCCGGTACCGCCTCCGCCTGCTGAGCCTGCTCGGCCGCGGGCGCGGCGTCCACGACCGCACCCACGCCGTAGCCGAGCCCCGCGAGGGCCGCGCCGCCGACCACGAGCCAGGCCGCGAGCCGACGCGACGTGAGGTCGCAGCGGCCCAGCGCCATGCCCGCGAGCATGAGCGGGACCCACGTGGTCGCGGGGTACGCCCCCGTCAGCAGCAGGCTCACACCCTCGCCGTACGGCTGGAACGTCAGCGCCTCGACCACCGCGACGACCGTCGGCCCCAGCAGGCCGATCCCCGCGGCCGTGACGAGCAGGCGCCGCCGCGACCAGCCCAGGAACGGGATCATCAGGAAGAACAGCACGCCGTAGACCGGCAGGATCACGCTCACCCACGTGTCGAGCATCTCCAGCGCGAGGCCGATGAGCAGCACGACGAGGCCGCGCCGCGCCAGCCGCAGCCGCGCGTCCTCCAGCGCCTGGCCCGTCAGGCGCGTGCGACCGCCCGACACGAACGCCAGCGAGACTCCCGCGACCAGCGCGAACAGGATCGACGGCCGGCCGTGGACGAGGGCCGCCCAGCTCGACGGATCGGTCCAGCTCAGCTCGGCGCCACCCGCACCGACGTGCGCGCCGATCATGCCGACCACCGCCAGGCCGCGGGCGACGTCGACACCCATGACCCGCGGCGGGCGGCCGAACGCCGCGAGTCGGGCACGGAACCCTGTGGGGGACGCGGGTCGGGGCGAGACCGGTGCGGGCTCACCACCGCCGATCGCGGTGGGGGTGGACGCGGGCACGGTGCTGACGGGGCCGGACGCGGCCCCGGACGACATCTCCATGGGCCTCGACGCTAGGCACGCGGGACCTTCGGCATCGTCGGACCCTGGGTCGACCCGCGGTCGTCCCACGGGTGGACACGCAGGTCAGGAACCCACGACGAACACCCACGGCGGCATCCGGCACGACCGGGCCCCGGGCTCCGCCCCCAGGATTCGAACCTGGACCGCAAGGCTCCAAAGGCCTGCGTGCTGCCGTTACACCAGGGCGGACCGGCGGCCCAGTCTGCCAGGCACGGCGCTGCCCGCGTGCCGCGCGGGGACACGGCCGTCGCACGCGGCGTCCCCCCGCGCGGCGTCCACGCACGGCAGACTGTCCGGATGGCCTCCGACTCGAAGCGGGCGACGCGCGCGCGCATGACCGGGACCCAGCGACGCGCGCAGCTGCTCGACGTGTCACGGCGGCTGTTCGCCGAGAAGGGGTTCGACAACACGAGCGTCGAGGAGATCGCGGCCCGCGCCGAGGTCTCCAAGCCCGTCGTGTACGAGCACTTCGGCGGGAAGGAGGGCATCTACGCGGTCGTCGTCGACCGCGAGATCCAGGCGCTCACCGGCGCCCTGACCGACGCGCTCGAGGAGGGCGGCCACCCCAAGGTCATGGTCGAGCGCACCGCGCTCGCGCTGCTGACGTACATCGAGGAGTCCGAGGACGGGTTCCGCATCCTCGTGCGCGACTCGCCCGTGGCGCAGGCCACCGGCACGTTCTCCTCGCTCATCGGGGACGTCGCGTCGCAGGTCGAGCACCTGCTGGCTGCGCAGTTCAAGAAGCAGGCCCTGGACCCGCGCACCGCACCGATGTACGCGCAGATGCTCGTGGGCATGGTCGCGCTCACCGGTCAGTGGTGGCTCGACGCGCGCAGCCCCAAGAAGGCCGAGGTCGCGGCGCACCTGGTCAACCTCGCGTGGAACGGGCTCGAGGGGCTCGAACGCCGCCCGACGCTCACGCGCCAGCCCTGACACGGCCGCCCCGGCGCGGCACGCGACGCAGGTCTCTCGACGACGACTAACCTTCCGACCATGGCCGAGCCGCACGACGACGGGACCCCGCGCGACGAGGTCGACCGCATCGTGCTCGCGTGGCAGCACGAGCGGCCCGACCTCGACGTGCGACCCCTCACGGTGCTGTCGCGCGTCAGCCGCCTCGCGCGGCACCTCGACCTCGCGCGGCGCGGTGCGTTCGCGCGGCACGGCCTCGAGACGTGGGAGTTCGACGTGCTCGCGGCGCTGCGGCGAGCCGGTGCGCCGTACCGCCTGTCGCCGGGGGCGCTGCTCACGCAGACCCTGGTCACGAGCGGCACCATGACCAACCGGATCGACCGGCTCGTGCAGCACGGGCTGGTCGAGCGGCAGCCGTCGCCCGACGACCGGCGCGGCGTGCTCGTGCAGCTCACGCCCGCCGGGCTGCAGCGCGTCGACGAGGCGTTCGCCGACCTGCTCGACGTCGAGCGCGGCCTCATCGGCGACCTGCCCGAGGCGGACCGCGAGCGGCTCGCCTCGCTGCTGCGCGACGTCCTCACGCTCTTCGACGCGTCGTGACGGCGCAGGGCCGCCGCCCGCGCGTCACGACCTGCCCCGCCACGAGCACGCCCGTCGCGGCGCCGCGGCCGTGAACGCCCGCGTCCGCGCGGGCGGTGCGCTGCTCGGGGCGCTGCTGCTCGTCGCCCTGACGCTGCGCGGACCGCTCGTGGCGCCCGCGCCCGTGATCGACCAGGTCGCCGGGACGCTCGGCCTCACGTCGTCGGCCGCCGGGCTGCTCACGGGGCTCGGCGTGCTGTGCTTCGCGACGCTCACGCCGCTCGCCGCGGTCGCGCTCGGCCGCGCGGGGACGACCCGGATGCTCGCGCTCGCGCTGCTCGCGATCCTGGGCGGCACGCTGCTGCGCTCGTTCGGCGGCGTGCCCGGTGCGTTCGTCGGGACCGTCGTCGTCGGCGCGGCGATCACCGTGGGGAACGTCGGCGTGCCCGTCGTGGTCGCGCGCGACTTCCCGACCCGCGTGCCGCGCGTCATGGGCCTGTACTCGGCCGTCATGAACGCGGGCGCGTGGCTCACGACGCTCGGCACGGCACCCCTCGCGGGGCTCGTCGGGTGGCGCTGGGCGCTCACGGCGTGGGGCGTGCTGGCGCTGCTCGCGCTCGTCGTGTGGCTGCGCGTGGCGGGCGACGGCCCGTGGCGCGCGACCCGCCGGCCCGCGACGCGGGCGGCCGCCGTGGCC
>JAEYNO010000395.1 GCA_023412515.1 Actinomycetes bacterium | reverse complement strand
GGCCGGGCCCGGTGCCCGGCACGCGGCCCAGGCCCAGCGCGGCGGGCAGCACGACCTCGAGCCGCTTGCCGCCGACCTCGACGACGACGCGCTCGAGCGCCGTGTCGGGCTCGTCCTCGGCCTCCTGCGCCGGGGCGGGCGTGCGGCCGAGCGCCGCGACGGTCTCGGCGAACTCGGTCTCGATCCAGCGCGTGTGCACCGAGAACGGCTGCGCGTCGTCGGCGGGCACGAACGCCTCGGACTCCAGCACGGCGCGGTGGAACGGCACGACCGTCGGGATGCCGACGACCTCGAGCTCGGCCAGCGCGCGCCGCGCCCGCTCGACCGCCTGGCGGCGCGTCGCGCCCGTGACGATCACCTTGGCGATCATCGAGTCGAACAGGCCCGAGACGGTGTCGCCCTCGGCGACGCCGGAGTCGACGCGCACGCCCGGGCCGGACGGGTACCGCAGCCGCGTGATGCGGCCGGGGGCCGGCAGGAAGCCCGCGGCCGGGTCCTCGCCGTTGAGGCGGAACTCGATCGAGTGCCCGCGGGTCTCGACCTCGGTGTACCCCAGGGGCTCGCCCGCGGCGATGCGCAGCTGCTCGCGCACGAGGTCGATGCCGCTGATCTCCTCGGTCACCGGGTGCTCGACCTGCAAGCGCGTGTTGACCTCGAGGAACGACACGGTCCCGTCGACGCCCACCAGGAACTCGCACGTGCCCGCGCCGACGTACCCCGCCTCGCGCAGGATCGCCTGCGACGCCGTGACGAGCGTCGCGCGCTGCTCGTCGGTGAGGAACGGCGCGGGGGCCTCCTCGACGAGCTTCTGGTGGCGGCGCTGCAGCGAGCAGTCGCGCGTCGACACGACGACGACCGTGCCGTGCTGGTCGGCGAGGCACTGCGTCTCGACGTGTCGCGGCCGGTCGAGGTACCGCTCGACGAAGCACTCGCCGCGGCCGAACGACGCGACCGCCTCGCGCACCGCCGACTCGTACAGCTCGTCGATCTCGTCGGACGTGCGCGCGACCTTGAGGCCGCGCCCGCCGCCGCCGAAGGCGGCCTTAATGGCGATCGGCAGGCCGTGCTCGGCGACGAACGCGTGGATCTGCGACGCGTCCGCGACCGGGTCGGGCGTGCCCGCGACGAGCGGCGCGCCGGCGCGCTGCGCGATGTGGCGCGCGCTGACCTTGTCGCCGAGCCCCTCGATCGCGGCCGGCGGCGGGCCCACCCACACGAGGCCGGCGTCCATGACGGCCTGCGCGAAGTGCGCGTTCTCGGACAGGAAGCCGTAGCCGGGGTGGACGGCGTCGGCGCCCGAGCGGCGCGCGACGTCGAGCAGCTTGGCGACGTCGAGGTACGTCTCGGCGGCGCGGGCGCCGTCGAGCGCGTACGCCTCGTCGGCGACGCGCACGTGCAGGGCCTCGCGGTCGGTGTCCGAGTACACGGCGACCGACGCGATCCCGGCGTCACGGCAGGCACGGGCGATGCGGACGGCGATCTCGCCGCGGTTGGCGACGAGGACCTTGGTGATGGCGGGCACGGCTCACGGTAGCGCGCGATCCGTCCGGGTCCGGGGTGCCGTCCGGGCGTCGTCGCAAGATTGCCGCATCCCCCCAGCGCGACCCGGTTCGTTTTGGAGGAACCCACCACTGCGCGTCGCCCAGGGCCCCTGCCGCCCGGCGCGGTTGTGGCGACCGCACAACCCGCGCCTCGTCGACGGACACCGTCGCGGCGCGACGGACAGCCGCGTGCCGGTGTCCGTGGAGCCGGGGCGCTGTCCGTCGGCGGGGAGGGCGGCAGTGGCGAGGTGCGCAGCGGGTGTGGGGCGGGCTGTGGGGTGCGGGGCGGGGGTTGGGGTGTGCGCGGCGTCGAACGCCGGGGCCTGCGGCGGGTCAGGGGCGCCAGAGGGCGGGGACCGTGAGGCCCACGTCCGCCAGCAGGTGGCGCAGCAGCGGCAGGCTCACGCCGACGACGGCGTGGTGGTCGCCCTCGATCCGCTCGACGAACGGTCCGCCCAGGCCGTCGATCGTGAACGCCCCGGCGACGGCGAGCGGCTCGCGCGTCGCGACGTAGGCCGCGACCTCGTCGTCGGACAGGTCAGCGAAGTGCACGACCGTCGACGCCGTCGCCCCGAGCGTCGCGCGCGTGCCGCCGTTCTCCGGGTCGCGCTCGTCGACGAGCCAGTGGCCCGTGTGCAGCACGCCCGACCGGCCGCGCATCGCGCGCCAGCGCGCGACCGCGTCCTCGGCGTCGCGCGGCTTGCCCAGCACCTCGCCGTCGAGCTCGAGCATCGAGTCGCAGCCCAGCACCACGACGTCCTCGTCGTCGTCCCAGCCCGCGACCTCGAGGTCGTCGAGGCGGCGCGCGACGTCCTCCGCCTTGGCCTGCGCGAGCACGAGCACGGCGTCGGCCGGGTCGAGGTCGCCGAAGCGCTCGCGGGCCGCGGCGAGCACCGCGTCCTCGTCGACGCCGGAGACCGCGACGAGCGGGTCGAGACCGGCGGACGCGAGGGTCGAGCGTCGGGCGGGGGAGGCGGAGGCGAGCAGCAGGCGGGTCACGTGCCGACCCTAGCCGCGGGCGGGGGCCGCCCGGTCCGTCGGACGGCGTGCGTGGGTGGGGTCCGGACGTCGTCGCGGGGGCGCAGGTGGTCCACGTGCGTCGGGACGTCCGACCCCTGCCGGACGCACAGACGGGCAGGGCAGAATGACGCACCGGACCGCAGGGGCGAGGAGACCACGGTGAACGACACGACGCAGGTGCACGAGCACGACGACGAGCTCGACGAGATCGACGACCACCTGGTCGAGGACGACCCCGACCTGCTGCGGCCGGCCGCCCTGCCGTGGCGGCGACGCACCGCGATCGAGATGGTCGTGTCGGGTCTCATCGGCCTGTACACGTCGTTCGTGCTGTCGATCGAGGCCCTGGCCCTCGCCGCCGACAAGGACGCGAAGCTCAGCTGCGACCTCAACGCGGTGATCAGCTGCGGCACGGTCGCGAAGTCGTGGCAGGCCGAGCTGTTCGGCTTCCCGAACGCGTTCCTCGGCATCGCCGCCGAGGCGGTGGTCATCACGTTGGCGGTCGCGCTGATCGGCGGCGTGGTGTTCCCGCGCTGGTTCATGCTCAGCGCGCAGGCGATCTACACCGCCGGCCTGGTGTTCGCGTGGTGGTTGTTCCAGCAGTCGTTCTTCGTGATCGGCGCGCTGTGCCCGTGGTGCCTGCTGATCACCGTCACGACCACGCTCGTCTGGGCGGGGTTGACCCGCATCAACATCCGGGACGGGCACATGGCGCTGCCCGGCCGCGCGGGTCCGTGGGGTCGGCGGTTCGTGGCGTCCGGCAACGACTGGTTCGTCACCGCTGCCGTCCTCGTGCTGTTCGCCGCGGTCGTCTTCGCCAAGTACGGGTGGACGCTGCTCTGACCGGTCCCGACGGCCCGGTCGCGTCTGCGGACGCGGCCGGGCCGTCGTGCGTCCCCGGGGGGCAGGGGGGAACGGGGGCGGCACCGGGCACG
>JAEYNO010000373.1 GCA_023412515.1 Actinomycetes bacterium | reverse complement strand
GCACAGGGCATCGACACGCTCTACCTGCTGACCACCACGGCCGCGGGCTATTTCGAACGCCACGGCTATCGACCGGTACCGCGGGCGACCGCGCCCGCCGCGCTCGCGGCGACCGCCGCCGTCCCGGCTCCCCGGACGGCACGACGTCGCCGCACGCGACCGGTCAGCCGGCGCACCGTCGCGACGGTGCCGGCCGCGTTCTCGTCGCCGAACGCGGTCGCGTCGCCTGCGGCGTCCGCGATCTCGTGGAGCGCCAGGTCCAGTCGTGTGCTCATCGGGGCCTCCGGGGCGTGACGAGGACGTCGTCGGTGCGGTGCTCGGGGTCGTCGTCGCGACCGGCCAGGGGGCCGAGGTGCTCCTCGAGCGTGCGCGTGGCGTCGGACAGGTATCGCTTGACGGTGCCGACCGAGAGGGACAACGTGTCGGCGACCTGCGCGACGGTCATGTCCTCGAAGTGCCGCAGGACGATGCACGCGCGCTCGCGCGGCGGCAGCAGCCCGAGGGCCTGCTGCACCGCGAGGCGGGTCGTGACGACGGGTTCCGGCCCGGCGTTCGGCCCGTCGGTGGGGCTCGTCTCGGGGACGACCGTGAGGTGCCGGATCGTCGCCCAGTGCCGCCGACGGCGGAAGTCGTCGACGTACGTCGTGAGGATGGTCTTGCGCACGTAGGCCTCGGCCGACGCGATCTCGCGCACGGCCCGCCCGCGCGCGAACGTCCGGACGAGGGCGTCCTGCACGAGGTCCTCCGCCTCGCGCACGTCGCCCGTCAGCAGGTACGCGTAGCCGGCGAGCGCGCGTCCGCGCGTCCTGACCAGCTCCTCCAGCGCGTCCTGCCAGCCCGTCACTCGTCTCCCGTCGTCCGAGGTGCTCGCTGGAGCTCTATCACGTTGGTCGAGGCGACGCCCCCTGCACGCCGCCTCACTCACCTAGACGAACGACCTCGGCAAAAGGTTGGGTCGCTCGGGACGGTGCACCCGGACGGGTGTCGACGCCGCCCCTGCTCCTCTCGGCCCCGGGCGCGCGCGGCACGCCCGGTGCGGCGCCCTGGCGACGGCCGGGATGCTTGAATTGCGTGCAGGGGTCACCGGGGAGGGGACGTCGATGGACGTACGGGTGACGGCCGAGCACGTGGGCGCCCGCACGGTCGTGCACGTGGCGGGGGAGATCGACGTGTCGTCGGCCGATCGGCTGCGCGAGCGTGTCGCCGCGCTCGTGGCGGAGCAGCGCACCGACCTGGTGATCGACCTGACCGAGGTCACGTTCATGGACTCGACGGGGCTGGGCCTGCTCGTCGGCACGCTCAAGCGGGTCCGCACCGCGGGCGGCCGCCTCGTGCTCGTCGTCGACTCCGAGCGGCTGCTCAAGGTGTTCCGCATCACCGGGCTCGTGCAGGTGTTCACGATCCGCGAGACGCTCGCGGCGGCGCTCGCGTCGTGACCCGCCCCGGCGCGTCGTGCCGGGTGCCGCGGCGACGCGCCGTCATGTCGACGACCTGGTGAGACGTGCGTCACACGCGTGGTTAGACTCGCCGGGTCCGGCGGCAACGGGGCCGCGGGACGGGTGCGTGCAGGGGGTGTCGCACCTCGTCGTCCCGAGGAGGATGCATGCAGCTCGGTGCCACGAGCATCACGATCGTCGCGGTCATCGCCGTGATCGCGCTGGCGGCCCTCGTGGTCGCCGCGGTGCTCCGACGTCAGGTCCTCGCCGCGGGCGAGGGCACGGTCTCGATGCAGCAGATCGCGCAGGCGGTCCAGGAGGGGGCCTCGGCGTACCTCAGCCGGCAGTTCCGCACCCTCGCGCTGTTCGCCGCGATCGTGTGCGCGCTGCTGTTCCTGCTGCCGGGTGACAGCGGGGTCAAGATCGGGCGGTCCCTGTTCTTCCTCGTCGGCGCCGGGTTCTCGGCCGCGATCGGGTTCCTCGGCATGTGGCTCGCGACGCGCGCCAACCTGCGCGTGGCCGCGGCCGCGTCGCAGCCGGGCGGGCGCGCCGAGGGGGCGCGCATCGCGTTCCGCACCGGCGGCGTCGTCGGCATGGCCGTCGTCGGGCTGGGGCTGCTGGGGGCCGCCGGCGTGGTGCTGCTGTACGGCGGCGAGGCGCCCGCGGTGCTCGAGGGCTTCGGGTTCGGCGCCGCGCTGCTGGCCATGTTCATGCGCGTCGGCGGCGGCATCTTCACCAAGGCCGCCGACGTCGGCGCGGACCTCGTCGGCAAGGTCGAGCAGAACATCCCCGAGGACGACCCGCGCAACGCCGCGACGATCGCCGACAACGTGGGCGACAACGTCGGCGACTGCGCGGGCATGGCGGCCGACCTGTTCGAGTCCTACGCCGTGACGCTCGTCGCCGCGCTCATCCTGGGCCGCGCCGCCTTCGGCGAGCAGGGCATGGTCTTCCCGCTCGTCGTCACCGCGGTCGGCGCGCTCGTCGCGGCGCTCGGCGTCGCGATCACGCGCGTGCGCGGCGAGGAGTCCGGGCTCACGGCCATCAACCGCGGGTTCTACGTCTCGGCGCTCGTCGGCGTGCTGCTCGCGGCCGTCGCCGCGTACGCGTACCTGCCGTCGTCGTTCGCGGCGCTCACGGGCGGCACCGCCGGGCTCGAGACCCACGGCGGTGACCCGCGGCTCGTCGCGTCCGCGGCCGTGCTCGTCGGCGTCGTCCTCGCGGGCGTCATCCTGTGGGTCACCGGCTACTTCACCGGCACCACGAGCAAGCCGACGCTGCACGTCGCGCGGACCACGCTCACCGGCCCGGCCACGGTCGTGCTGTCGGGCATCGGCGTCGGCTTCGAGTCCGCCGTCTACACCGCGGGCATCATCGCCGCCGCGATCTGCGGCGTCTTCCTGCTGGCCGGCGGGTCCGTGCCGCTCGCGCTCTTCCTCATCGCGCTCGCCGGCTGCGGCCTGCTGACGACCGTCGGCGTGATCGTCGCGATGGACACGTTCGGCCCCGTGAGCGACAACGCGCAGGGCATCGCCGAGATGTCCGGCGACGTCAGCGACGAGGGAGCGCAGATCCTCACGGACCTCGACGCGGTCGGCAACACCACCAAGGCCGTCACCAAGGGCATCGCGATCGCGACGGCCGTGCTCGCCGCGACCGCGCTGTTCGGGTCGTACGCCGACGCGGTCACGCACGCGCTCGCCGACATCCGCGGCGAGGTCGGCGACGACCTCGTGGCGGCCATGCTGTCGTACGACATCATCAGCCCCGTCACGCTCGTCGGCGTGATCCTCGGCGGCGCGACCGTCTTCCTGTTCTCGGGCCTCGCGGTCGACGCCGTGACCCGCGCGGCGGGCGCGATCGTGTTCGAGGTGCGCCGCCAGTTCCGCGAGCACCCCGGCATCATGACGGGCGAGGTGCGGCCCGAGTACGGCCGCGTGGTCGACATCTGCACGCGCGACTCGCTGCGCGAGCTCGCGACCCCCGGCCTGCTGGCCGCGTTCGCGCCGATCGCCGTCGGGTTCGGGCTCGGCGTGGGGCCGCTCGCCGGGTTCCTCGCCGGCGCCATCGGGTCCGGCGTGCTCATGGCGGTGTTCCTCGCCAACTCGGGCGGCACGTGGGACAACGCCAAGAAGATCATCGAGGACGGGAACTACGGCGGGAAGGGCTCGCCCGCGCACGCCGCCGCCGTCATCGGCGACACCGTCGGCGACCCGTTCAAGGACACCGCCGGCCCGGCGATCAACCCGCTCATCAAGGTCATGAACCTGGTGTCGGTGCTCATCGCACCCGCGGTGGTCGTCGTCTCCGTCGGCGACGACGCGAACCACGTCGTGCGGCTCTCGATCGCGGTCGTCGCGACGGCCGTCGCGTTCGGCGCGGTCATCGCCTCGCGCGTGCGCGCCGCCCGGGTGGACCGCGAGGGGCGGCTCGAGCACGAGACGCAGCTCGTCGGCTGACCCCTCGCGACGGTCCGGGCCCGTCCTCCGCACGAGGGGGCGGGCCCGGGCACGTCCGGGCGGCGCGCGACCGCGCGCGGTCAGCGGCGCAGCGTGTAGGTGATCGTCACCGGGTCGCCGCCCTCGTCCTGCGTGAGGTCCGCCGCGAGCACGAGCGTGTCCTGCGAGCACGTCGCCGTCGACAGCGTCGGCGGCAGCGCCTCGATCGCGTCCTCGGGCGCACCCGGTGGCACGTCGAGGGTCTCACCGTCCATCTCGGCGGTCGTCGTGACGTCGAGCCCGCTGCTGTCGACGTCCGAGATCGTGAGTTGGTCGCCGTCGAGCGACCACGCGCCCGTCAGGTCGCCGCTCGACTCCGAGCGCGACGTCAGCTCGGTCTCGTCGGACCGCATCGTCATGCCCGACGTCGAGTCGACGGTCGCGGCGAACGTCCCGTCCGCCCCGAACTCGTAGGTCGACGTGCCCGACACCGTGACCTCCACGGCGTCGTCGTCCGCGGCGGCGAACAGCTGCGCGAGGTCGTCCTGCATCGCCGCCAGGTCGAGGCGCCAGGAGCCCGCCAGGCACTCGGCGGTCGCCGGCGGCAGCGGCGCGGCGGGCGTCGGCGACGACGTGCCGCCGGCGGGGCCGGACGTGGCCGGGCCGGACGACGAGGGGTCGTCGGAGCCGCCCGTGCACGCGGTCAGCAGCAGGGCGGCGGCGGCCGTCACGGCCAGGGCGGGCGTGCGTCGCACGGCGTCGTCCTCTCGTCGTGCGCTCGCGCGCGGCGGTCGGTGGATCGGCCCAACCTACGTCGCGTCGGGTGCCGCGCGCAGGGCCCGGGACGCGGCGGGGCGCAGTGCGCGGGACGCGGCGGGTACCCTCGCCGCACGCCCGGGGGGATGGACGGGAGGACGCGGTGGACACGGTGGACGCCGACGGTAGGACGCGCGACCGCGCGCAGCACGACACCCCGCCGGGCGCGCCCGGCGCCGAGCCCTCGACCGCCGCGCTGCGCGTCATGACGTACAACCTGCGGGGCCTGCGCGAGCAGGTGGACGCGCTCGTCGACGTGGTCCGCTCCGCGCGCCCCGACGTGCTCGCCGTGCAGGAGCCGCCGCGCGGGCTCACCGGGCGGTGGCGGCTGCGCCGGTTCGCGGCGCGCACGGGGCTGCGGGTCGCCGTCGGTGGGGGCGGCGCCCGGACG
>JAEYNO010000299.1 GCA_023412515.1 Actinomycetes bacterium | reverse complement strand
CGCCTCGACCGCGCCGGCCTGCTCCTCGACGACCGGGGGCTCGAGGACGGGCGTCGCCGCCTCGGGCGCGGCCGCCGGCGCCGGCTCGACGACGGGCGTGGCGGACGCCTCGGGGGGCGTCACGACGTCCCGCACGACACGCCGGCGGCGCTTGGCCGGCGCCTTCTGCGTGGCCTCGGTGGCGTCGGTGGTGTTCTCGGGGGTGTTCGCGGGAGACAAGCGGGGTGCTCCTGGGTACCCCGGGGCCCCGTCCACACGTCGTACGCCCCCGGGCGGTCGGTCGTCGCTCGCGTCCGGCTGCCCGGTGCGGCGACGGAAGTCGTCGGTCGGACCCGCCGCGGCGTTCGGCGCCATCGCCTGCCGGGCCGTCTCGGGGCTCCCGGGGGAGCCCGCCGAGGGCGGGGCGGCGGCTGGCCTGCACGATCACGTGACGGCGAGCTCGTCGGCCCCGACGGTGTGGGCGTCAGGACCTGTGGTCAGTATCGCACAGACACCCGCGACAGCCCTGCCGACACGTGGCGAGGTTCACGACGAGACGTCAGCACCCGGGACGTTGGTCCTGCCGCTCCGAGGCCTCCCGGCCTACGGTTCGAGGGACAGGACACGCACCCGGCGTGCGCACCGTCGCGGCCCCGCCGCGGCGCGTCCCGACCCCTTCCGCCCGCCCGCCTCGCACCAGCACGGAGAACCGCGTGGACGTCCTCGACCTGGCACGGTGGCAGTTCGGCATCACGACCGTCTACCACTTCATCTTCGTCCCGCTGACGATCGGGCTCTCGCCGCTCGTCGCGATCATGCAGACCGCGTGGGTCCGCACGGGCAACGAGCGGTGGCTGCGGCTGACCAAGTTCTTCGGCAAGCTGCTGCTGATCAACTTCGCGATCGGCGTCGCCACGGGCATCGTCCAGGAGTTCCAGTTCGGCATGAACTGGTCCGAGTACTCACGGTTCGTCGGCGACGTGTTCGGCGCGCCGCTCGCCATGGAGGCGCTCGCCGCGTTCTTCGTCGAGTCGACGTTCCTGGGCCTGTGGATCTTCGGCTGGGACCGCCTGCCCAAGAAGATCCACCTCGCGTGCATCTGGGCCGTCGCGATCGCGACGAACCTCTCGGCGTTCTTCATCCTGGCGGCCAACTCGTGGATGCAGCACCCCGTGGGCACGACGTACAACTTCGAGACCGGCCGTGCGGAGATGACCGACATCGTCGCGGTCCTCACCAACCCGACCGTGCTCGCGGCCTTCCCGCACACGATCGCCGCCGCGTTCCTCACGGCCGGCACCTTCGTCGCGGGCATCGCGGCCTGGTGGATGGTGCGGGTGGTGCGTCGCGGCGACACGGCCAAGGCGCGCGACGTCTACCGCCCGGCCGTGATCCTGGGCCTCGTGACCATGCTCGTCTCGGGCGCCGGCGTCGCCCTGACCGGCGACTGGCAGGCCAAGCTCATGTTCGACCAGCAGCCCGCCAAGATGGCCGCGGCCGAGGGCCTGTGCGAGACGCAGGACGGCGCAGCCTTCTCGATCCTCGCGATCGGCGACCTCACCAACGACTGCGAGGGCGTCAAGCACCTCATCGAGCTGCCGGGGTTCACGTCGTTCCTCGCGACCGGTGACTTCAACGCCCGCATCCGCGGCGTCGAGGAGCTGCAGGAGCACTACACGCAGTGGGTCACGCGGTGGGAGCAGGAGAACGGCGTCGAGGCGACGTTCGACCCCGCCGACACGCGCTTCTACCCGAACCTCGCCGTCACCTACTGGTCGTTCCGGCTCATGATCGGCTTCGGCGTCGGCTCGGCCGCGCTGTCGCTCGCCGCCCTGTGGCTGCTGCGCCGCAAGGGCTCGGTCACCGGCAAGCCGTGGTTCGGCCGGCTCGGGATCGCCGCGATCGCGACGCCCTTCCTCGCGTCGGCGTTCGGCTGGATCTTCACCGAGATGGGCCGCCAGCCCTGGGTCGTCGCCCCGAACCCCAACAGCTCGGGCGTCGACGGCGTGTGGCTGCTGACCGCGCGCGGGGTCAGCGAGGTCGTCTCCCCCGGCATGGTCTGGTTCTCGATGATCGGCTTCACGCTGCTGTACGGCGTGCTCGCCGTCGTGTGGTTCCGCCTCATGAAGCGGTACGCCGTCGAGGGCGTCGCCGACACCGAGCACGACCCCAGCCCTGACAACCCCGACAACGCCCCCGACGCGGACGGCACCGACCGTCCCCTGTCCTTCGCGTACTGAGGAGAGCGGCCACCATGGACCTGTCGACCGTCTGGTTCCTCCTCATCGCCGTCCTGTGGACGGGCTACCTCGTCCTCGAGGGCTTCGACTTCGGCGTCGGCATGCTGCTCGCGATCCTGCCCCGGGGCGACAAGGCCCGGAAGGAGAAGGAGCGCCGTCTGCTCATCAACACGATCGGGCCGGTGTGGGACGGCAACGAGGTGTGGCTCCTCACCGCCGGCGGCGCGCTGTTCGCGGCCTTCCCGGTCGTGTACGCGACCGTGTTCAGCGGCTTCTACCTCGCGCTCATGCTCCTGCTCCTCGCGCTCATCGCG
>JAEYNO010000279.1 GCA_023412515.1 Actinomycetes bacterium | reverse complement strand
GGGGGGGGGGGGGGGGGGGCGCCGCGGCGACGCCGACCAGTGCCTCGCCGGCCACGACGGTCACGCCCGCGTCGCGCAGCGCGGCGTCGAACGCCGCGTGCTGCGCGTGGTACCGCGCACGCTCGGCGTCGTCGGCCCGCCGCCACACGTCCTCGTCCTGGTACAGCAGGACGACGAACCTCATCCGACGGCGCCGGCCCGCGCGACGCTCGCCTCGTCGCCCGCCTCGTCGCCCGCGCGGTGCGCGACGACGGCCCGCAGCTCGAGCGTCCCGCCGCCGACCTCGTCCATGACCAGCGGTGCCGCGAGCCGCAGCAGACCCTCCGGGTCGGACGTGCGGACCAGGTAGAACCCGCCGAGCTGCTCGGTGAGCTCGGCGAACGGTCCGTCGGTGACCTCGGACCCGCCCGCGCCGACGCGCAGCACGCGCGCGGTCGTGGGGCTCGTGAGCTCCTCGCCGCCGAGGATCTCGTGCCCCTGCGCGGCGCACTCCTGCGTGAACCGGTCGTGCGCGGCGTACGCGGCCGCGAGGTCGTCGCACGCGTCGGGGTCGCCCCAGAGCAGGAGCGTGTAGGTCGTGGGGGTCGTCATGTCGTCCTCCGTGGTCCGGGGCACCCACTGTGCCCGCTCGCCCCCATGACGCGCGAGGGTCGCCGATTTCGACAGCCTCGACCTTCACGCTCCCGGCGTGCGGGGCCGCGCGGCCCCTGCCTACCGTGGCGGCGGCCCGGGCGACCCCCGGGCACCCGAACCGAGGAGGCACACCATGTCCGACGCGGACCTCACCGGCCGCCGCGTGCTGGCCGTCGTCACCAACTACGGGGTCGAGCAGGACGAGCTCGTGGTGCCCGTCGAGCACCTGCGCGGCGCGGGCGCCACGGTCGACGTCGCGGCGGTCGACGACGCGCCCGTCGAGACGCTCGTCGGCGACAAGGACCCCGGGCGCACCGTGCAGCCGACCACCACGCTCGGCGAGGTCGACGCGTCCGGCTACGACCTGCTGCTCGTGCCCGGCGGCACGCTCAACGCCGACAGCCTGCGGCTGCAGGACGACGCGGTGCGGCTCGTCGGCGCGTTCGCGCAGGCGGGGCGCCCGGTCGCGGCGATCTGCCACGGCCCGTGGCTGCTGGTCGAGGCGGGTCTCGTCCAGGGCAAGCGGCTCACGTCGTACCCGTCGCTCACCACGGACGTGCGCAACGCGGGCGGCACGTGGGTCGACGAGGAGGTCGTGGCCGACGACGCGCAGGGCTTCCGGCTCGTCACGTCGCGCACGCCCGACGACCTCGACGCGTTCCTGCGCGAGGTGGACGCGGCGCTCACGGCCTGACGCTCACGGCCTGACGTCGGGCGGCCCGTCGGCCTCGTCGGCCGGCGGGCCGTCGTCGTGCTGCCCGTCGGTCGGACAGTCGTCGGTCGGACAGTCGTCGGTCGGGCCGTCGTCCGTCGGCTCGTCGTCCGGGCCTCGTACGCCGTCCTCCTGCGCGGCCCGTTCGGCGGCGACCAGCGCGCCCTCCCCGACCCGCGGCAGCAGCACCACGAGCCCGGCGGCCACGACCCCGCCGACCACGAACACCCAGCGCAGGCCCCACGTCTCGCCGATCAGCCCGCCGAGCGCGGCGCCGAGCGGCATGGTGCCCCACGCGAGCAGCCGGTACGCGCTGTTGACGCGGCCCAGCAGGTGGTCGGGCGTGAGCCGCTGCCGCAGCGACACCGTCACGACGTTCCACAGCGCGATCCCGAACCCGGCGACGGTGTTGGCGGCGCCGACGAGCAGCGGGTCGGTCGTCACGGCCGGTGCGGCCAGGCACAGCGCGGACCCGACGACGCTGACGCCGAGCGTCGCCGTGCGTCCGAGGCGCGCGGTGACGGGCCCGGCGACGAGCGAGCCGCCCACCGCCCCGACCGCGAGCCACATCAGCAGCACGCCGTACTGCGCCTCGGTGAGCCCCATCGCGGACCCCGCCCCCACGGCCCACAGCACGAACACCGCCGACACGGCCGACATCGCGAGGTTGGTCACCCCGACCATGACCGCGAGCGTGCGCAGCACGGGGCGCCGCCACAGGAACCGCAGGCCCTCGCCGATGTCGCGCCGCAGCGTGGTGCGCGGTGCGTCGACGGCGCGCGGCGCACGGAACGAGCCACGGACCTGCAGCAGGGCGAGCACGGCCAGCGCCCACAGCCCCGCGGGGGCCCCGAGCGCGACCGCCGCGCCGACGCCCACGAGCACACCGCCCAGCGGCGGCCCGGCGAACGCGTTGGTGGTCAGCTCGGCGGCGTGCAGGCGCCCGTTCGCGGCGGGCAGCGCGTCGCGCCCGACGACCTGCGGCAGCACCGACTGCGCCGTGGTGTCCCGGAACACCTCGGCCACGCCGACGAGCACCGCCGCGGCGTACAGCGCGGCCATCGACCCGCTGCCGGTGAGGGTGACCGCGGCCAGCAGCGCGACGACGCCCGCGCGCACGACGTCCGCCACGACGAGCGTCGCCCGCCGGTCCCACCGGTCCACGAGCGCACCCGCGGGCAGCGCGACGACGAGCCACGGCAGCGACAGCGCGAGCGACAGCCCCGCGACCGCGGCGGGCGACGTCGTGAACCCGAGCGCGACCAGGGGCAGCGCGGTCTTCAGCACGCCGTCGGCGAGGTTCGACGCCGCCGACGACGTCCACAGCCACCAGAAGGCGCGGGGGAGTCGCGCGCGTGCGGTCACGTGGCGCACGCTAGCAACGGCGCCCGGCGACGGTCCGGGCCGGGCGGGACGACGGGACGGGTGGTGGCCGGGTGCCGGTGACGAGCGCGGGGCTGCTGCTGCACCACGGGCGGGGCGCGGACGTGCACGTGCTCGTCGCGCACATGGGCGGCCCGTTCTGGGCCCGCAAGGAGGACCACGCGTGGTCGCTGCCGAAAGGGCTGGTCGAGCCGGGCGAGGACGTCGAGGCGGCGGCGCGGCGCGAGTTCGCCGAGGAGCTCGGCGTGCCGGCGCCGGACCTGCCGGCCGTCGACCTGGGGGAGTTCCGCTACTCCTCGGGCAAGGTCGTGCACGTCCTGGCGGTCGAGGTCCCCGCGTCGCTGGTCGGCTCGCCCGACGACCCGGCGAGCCCCGACCTGACGACGCGTCCCGGCATCAGCACCGCACGCGTCGAGTGGCAGCCGCGCTCGGGGCGTCACCTCGACGTGCCCGAGGTGGACCGCGCCGTGTGGGCGCCCCTCGACGACGCGCGCCGCCTGCTCGTCAAGGGCCAGGTGCCCGCGCTCGACGCGCTGCTGCGGGTCGTCGCGTAGGCGCCGACGGGCCGGTCAGACCCCGCTGCGCATCTCGTGCATGCTCGCGAGCAGCGCCGGGTCGCGCTGCTCGGGCCAGCCGAACCCCGCCTCGTCGTCCCACGGCACGGGGTCGTCGTCGACGCTGACGTGCCACGACGTGCCCGGCAGCGCGCGGCGCACGTCGGTGAGCGCGCGGCACCAGTGCGCGAGGCCGAGGAAGGTCGCGAACGGGTCCTGCTGCGGGAGGGTCGTGCTGCCCTGCAGCGACGCGTCACCGGGGTCGGCGAGGTCGAGCGCGTCGGCGTCGAACGGGAAGTCCGCGTTGTGCGCGGCCACGAGGCCGCGGGCGACGGCCACCTCGTCGGGGGTCAGGGGTGCGGGACGGGTCGCGCGGTAGTGCAGCCGAACAGCCATGATCCGGGAGGATACGGGACGGAACGGACGTCGCGTGCGGGTTCCGGACGGCCGTCCGGGTCAGGGGTCACAGGCCCTCGGGCCGGCGCTTCTGCGGGTACGGCGTGCGGCCCTGCGCGAGGTCCTCGACGAACGTCGCGATGCGGCGCGCGCGGGTCTCGGGTCGCTTGGCCTGCCCGACGCGCAGCAGCACCGCGAACCGGTTGGCCGAGGTCAGCGCGTCGAACCACGCGCGCGCGGCCGGGACCGCGTCGAGCGCGGCGGCGAGGTCGTCGGGGACCTCGATGGTCGCGGGGCCGCGGTAGGCGGCCTCCCACCGGCCGTCGGCCTGCGCCGCGGCGACCTGCGCGCGTCCCGCGGCGTGCATGCGGCCCTCGCGCTCGAGCCGCGCGACCCGCTCGACGTTGACCGCCGACCACGCGCTGCGCGGGCGGCGCGGCGTCATGCGCTGGAACGTGCTGGCCTCGTCGCGGCGCCGCGCCTGGCCGTCGATCCACCCGAAGCACAGCGCCTCGTCGACCGCGTCGGTGTACGTCAGCGCCGTCACGTCGCCACCCTTGCGGTGCAGCACGAGCCACACGCCCGTCGGCTGCGCGTGGTGCTCGGCCAGCCACGCGCGCCACGCCGCGGCGTCGGGGAGCAGCAGCTCCGGCAGGTCGTCGGCCATGACGTCAGCCGTCCCGTCGGCGCCCGCGCGCGTCACTCACCGGTGCTCCCGTCCACGGCCTCGCGCAGCAGGTCCGCGTGCCCGTTGTGCCGCGCGTACTCCTCGACCATGTGCACGAGCACCCACCGCAGCGACACGGGCTCGCCCGTCGCGGAGTGCCGCCGCGCCGACACCTGGTCGAGCCCGCCCGCCGCGAGGGCGCCGTCGACCGTGCGCTGCGACCGTGCGACCGCGTCGTCCCACAGCGCGCGCAGCTCCTCGGGGGAGTCGTCGGCCGCGCTCGTGAGCTCCCAGTCGGGGTCCGCGTCCCAGTCCGCCGACGCCCACGGCTCGACGTGCGGCCGGTCGTGCCACACGACGCCGAACCAGTTGTCCTCGACCATCGCGAGGTGCTTCATCAGCCCACCCAGCGTCAGGGTCGACGGCGGGAGGGTCTGCCGCAGCTGCGCGGCGTCCAGGCCCTCGGTCTTGAGCAGCAGCGTGCGGCGGTGGAAGTCGAGGAACGCGAGCAGCGTCGTGGCCTCGTCGGCGCGGTGCGGCGGGTCGCCCCGCTCGGACGTGAGCCGCGCGGGTGCGTGCCGCCCGTCGGCGGGCGTGCCGGGTGCGGTCGCGTCGGTCATGCGGACAGCGTGCCAGCCGGGTCCGACACGCCTCACGCGGGCCCGTGGGCGGCGGCGTCCGGCGCGGGCTGCGCGTCGGTGTGCGCGACGTGGCGCAGCTGGCGCCAGATCAGCACGACGAACACGGCCGACCCGACGAACGCGCCCCAGAACGGCGCGGTCACGCCCCAGCGCTGCGCCGCCCACCCGCCCACGAGCCCGCCCAGCACGAGCCCGCCGGACGTGCCGATGACGTTGACGCCGTTGACGCGGCCCTGCAGCGCGCTCGGCACGGCGCGCTGCCGGATCGTCATCGACGTCGTGCCCCAGACGAACGCGTGCGCGCCGAACACGAAGAACACCGGCATCGCGACCCACGCGCTCGTCGTCACCGCCAGCACCAGGTGCGTGAGCGTCTCCACGACCAGCCCGACCCGCATGAGCCCCGCGAGCGACACCCGCGCCGTCAGCCACCCGTACGCGGTGACGCCCAGCAGCCCGCCGAGCGCCTGCACGGTGGTGACCAGCCCGAACCCGACGTCACCGAGGCCCAGCCGCTGCTGCGCGTAGAGCACGAGCACCGACCACGCGGCCCCGAACGTCACGTTGAACACGAGGATCGTCAGCACGAGCGTGCGCACCGCGGGGTGGTGCCAGGTCCAGCGGACGCCCTCGACGACGTCGGCGCGCACGGTCGTCGTGCCGCGGGCGCGCCCGTGCGGCGGCAGCTCGAGGCGCGCGACGAGCGCGACGGCGGCCGCCATGAGCACGGCCGTCGCGGCGAACGGCGACCACTGCCCCGCCGTGAACAGGGCGGCGCCGAGCGGCGGGCCGGCGAGCTGGTTGAGGCCGATGAACCCGGCCTGCGTGCGCGCGTTCGCGGTCGCGAGGTCGTCGCGCCGCACGACCATCGGTGCGAGCGTGCCCGCCACGTTGTCCGCGAACGTCTCCGCGGCTCCCAGCACGACGAGAGCGACGAGCACGACCCACACGGGGGCGACGTCGCCCGCGACGGCGGCGGCGAGCAGCGCGAGCACGGCGACCCGTACCGCGTTGCACGCCATGACGAGCCGGCGGCGGTCGACGCGGTCGGTGACGACGCCCGCCCACAGCGCCAGCAGCAGGCGGGGGAGCCACGCGGCCGTCGCGGCGAGCGCCACGACGAACGGGTCCTGCGTGCGGGTCGCGACCAGCAGCGGACCCGCCGCCAGCACGAGCCCGTCGCCCAGGTTCGACGTCCACGAGGACGCGACCAGCCACCGGAAGGGTGCGCCGAGCCGCGCCGGGAGGACCGCCTCGAGCGCACGTCGCAGCACGCGAGCACGGTAGCCGGGCCCGGGCCGCGAGCCCACGGCGATCCCACGCCCGAAGCCGACCCGCGGCGTCGGCGGTCGGTGCCACACTGCCCGCATGACCCGTGACGACGCGTTCCTCCTCGCCGCCGACGCCGTGCTCGACCTGGTCGACCTGCCCGAGGTCGCGGTGCGGTGGTCGCAGCCGTCGGCGCTGCCGCGCCTGACCGTCGGCGGGCTCGCCGTGCACCTGGGCAACCAGGTGGTGCGCGCGGCCGAGCTCCTGCCGCGCGAGCCCGGCGACCTGCCCGTGCTCGCCGACGCCGACGAGCACTACGCGCGTTCGGCGTGGCCGACGGCCGCGCCCGAGGACCCGGTGAACGACCGCGGCGGTGACGAGACGCTCGCGCTCGAGGGCCCCGCGGCGCTGCACGACCGCGTCGTCGCGCACCGCGACCGCGTGCGCGACGCGCTCGCGTCCGGCGCCGCGCAGGGCGTCGTGTCCGTGCCGTGGGCCGGGTGGGCGCTGCGCCGCGAGGACTTCCTGCTGACCCGCATGCTCGAGGTCGTCGTGCACTCCGACGACCTCGCGGTGAGCGTCGGCGTCGACACCCCGGTGTTCCCCGCCGAGGTGTTCGACCCGGTGCGGGACCTGCTGGTGCGCCTCGTGGTCGCGCGGCACGGCCAGGCGCGCGTCGTCGCGGCCCTCACGCGTCGCGAGCGAGCCCTGCCGATCCACGCCTTCTGAGGCGCGTGGCCGCGGGCGGGGCCGTCAGCGGCGGAAGCCGCCCTCGGTCGAGAGCACCTGGCCCACGACCCACCGCCCGGCGTCGGACACGAGCCACGCGATGAGCCGCGCCGGGTCGTCGGGCTCGCCGAACCGCCCGCCGGGGAAGTGCGCGAGCACCGCGTCGACGACCTCGGCGGGCGCGGCGTCGGCGTCGAGGTAGCCGGTGTTCACCGGGCCGGGGTTGACGGTGTTGAGCGTGATGCCGCGGTCGATCAGGTCGTCCGCGACCGAGGCGGTGAGGCCCGCCAGCACGGCCTTCGACGCGGCGTACGCGATCTCGCCGGGCATGGGGCCGGCGAGCTGGCCCGACGTCATCCACACGACGCGGCCGCCGGGCCGGCCGTCGTGCTGCGCCGCGAACGCCTTGGTCGCCAGCAGGCTGGCCCGCGCGTTGACGGCCCAGTGCGCATCGAGCGTGTCCGCCGTCTGGGCCGCCAGCCGGCCGTCGCCGCCGCTGCGCGCGTGGTTGCAGACCAGGACGTCGAGGTGCCCCAGCGCGGCGCCGGCGCGCGCGACGAGCTCCTCGCCCGCGGTCGGTGCCGCGAGGTCGAGGCT
>JAEYNO010000265.1 GCA_023412515.1 Actinomycetes bacterium | reverse complement strand
GCGTCACCCCCACCCCCGGAGGCCCCGTCGTGAAGACCCTCTCCCGTGCTGCCCTCGTCCCGGTCGCCGCGGCCCTCGCGCTCGCCCTCGCGGCGTGCAGCCCCGGCTCCGGCACCACCACCGCCGCGGCCGCCGACGCGCCGACGTCGCTCACGCTCGCCGAGCCCGTGCACGGCGTCGGCTACCTGCCGCTCTACGCCGCCCAGGACCTCGGGTACTTCGCCGACGAGGGCCTGGACGTCGAGGTCACGACGCTCACCGGCGGCGGGCACGTCAACGCGACGCTCGCGGGCGAGGTCTTCGGCTTCATCGGCGGCCCCGAGTCCGGCGCGGTCGCCAACGTCAAGGGCGCCGACCTCGTGACCGTCGCGAACGTCGTCAACCGCGGGAACGTGTACGTCGTCGCCGCCACCGGCGAGGAGCCCGCCCCCGGCGCCGACCTGGGGGAGTACCTCGAGGGCAAGACGATCGCCGGTGGCCGCTACGGCGGCACGCCCAACGCGATCCTGCGGCACGTCCTCATCGGCCTGGGGCTCGACCCCGACACCGACGTGACGCTGCTCGAGATCGAGGACTCCAGCGCGATCCCGTCGGCCGTGCAGGCCGGGCAGGCGCAGGTCGCCGTGGTCGCCGAGCCGCAGCTGGGCCTCGGCATCCAGCAGGGGCTGTGGGGCGAGCCGATCATCAACCCGCTGCAGCTGCTCGGCCCGTACGCGTACTCGTCGATCGTCGTGCCGCGCGCGACCGTCGACGACGACCCCGAGCTCGTGCAGGCGTTCGTCGACGCGCTCGCGCGGGGGCAGCAGCGCATCGAGGAGGACCGCGCCTACGCCGAGGAGCTCGCAGCCGCGCAGTTCCCGACCATGGAGCCCGCCGTGCTCGCCGCGACCCTCGACCGCGCGTACGCCGACGGCCTGTGGGGCGGCAGCGTGCTGACCGAGGAGGCCGTCGAGACGGCGCTCGAGGTGGCCCGCAGCGGCCAGATCCTCGACGACTCCGCCGCGCCCCAGACCTTCGACGTCATCGCCGACACCCGGTTCGTCCAGGACTGACCCCACCACCACCCGGAAGGACCCCCCATGACGTACCCCACCTCCCGCTTCGCGCCCGGCACGGCCGCCGTCGTCGTGGTCGACGTGCAGAACGACTTCTGCGACCCCGCCGGCGCGTGCGCGCAGCGTGGCAGCGACGTGGCCGGCGCGGTCGCGATGGTGCCGCGGCTCGAGCGGTTCCTCGACGCGGCCCGCGCCGCCGGCGTGCTCGTCGTGTTCATCCAGACGACGCACGACGCGACCACCAACTCGCCCGCTTGGCTCGCGCGCCGCGGCGACCCGGTGCCCGGTGCGCCGACGCCCGTCGCGACGTGCGCGACCGGCACGTGGGGCGCCGAGTTCTACCGGATCGCGCCGCAGCCCGGCGAGCCCGTCGTGGTCAAGCACCGGTACTCGGCGTTCGCCGGCACGAACCTCGACGTGGTCCTGCGCAGCGCGGGCGTCGACTCGCTGCTGCTCACGGGCGTCTCGACCAACGTGTGCGTCGAGTCCACGCTGCGCGACGGGCTGTTCGCCGAGTACCGCGTGACGCTCGTCGAGGACTGCGCCGCGAGCTTCGAGCCCGAGGCGCACGCGGCCACGGTCGCGAACGTCGAGCAGTACTTCGGCGTCGTCGCCACGAGCGAGGAGATCGGCGCGACGTGGTCCGCGCTGTCCCGCGCCGCGTGAGCACGGGACGCGCCGGCGCGGCTCGCTCAGGCCCGGCTCGCTCAGGCACGGCTCGCGCGGGTGGCCGACGCGCGGGCACGGACCGGCCGGTGCGCCCCGCGCGCACCGGCCGGTCGGCCACCGCGCTGCTCGCGGTGCTCGGCGTGACCTACTGGGCGGCGCACACCATGCTCCGCCCGCTGATCGGCCCGTACGTGCTGGCCGGCGGCGGCAGCGAGCAGCAGGCGAGCCTCGCGCTCGCGTCGTTCGCGATCCTGCCGACGCTGCTCGCGGTCCCGCTCGGTGCGCTGACCGACCGGTGGGGCGTGCGCACGCTGCTCGTCGTCGGCGGCGCGACCATGGCGGTCGGCGGCGGCGTGCTGGTGCTGCCGCTCGGGCTGCCGGGCGTCGTCGCGAGCCAGGCGGTGATCGGCGTCGGGACGCTCGCGGTGTGGGTGAGCCTGCAGACCGTGGCGACCCTGCCGCAGGCCGCCGACGAGGCGCCGCGTGCGCGCAACGCGCGGCTCGCGACGTTCTCGCTGTTCCTCGCGGCCGGGCAGGCGGTCGGTCCCGCGCTCGGCACGGGCGTCGCCGAGGTCGGCGGGTACGTCGCGAGCTTCGTGGTCTACACGGCGCTCTCGCTCGTGCTGGTCGGGCTGGGGCTCGCGGTGCGCGTCGAGCGACCCGCGCGCGGCGCCGCCCCGGTGCCCGTGCTGCGCTCGTTCCGGGACGCGGCGGCGATGGTGCGCGTGCCCGCGGTCGCGACGACGCTCGTCGTGAGCTTCACGGCGCTCGTCGTGCTCGACATCCGCACGGCCTACCACCCGCTCGTGCTGGGTCAGGCGGGCGTGCCGCAGTGGCAGGTGGGCCTGCTGCTGTCGGTCGCCGCGGCGGCGGCGTTCGTGTCGCGGCCGTTCTTCCCGCTCGCGATGGCGCGGCTGCGCGAGTCCACGACGGTCGGGCTCGTGCTCGTGGTGTCGTCGGTGTCCGTCGTCGCCGTCGCGTTCGTGCCGCCCGCGCCGTGGCTGCTGGCCGCGCTGGCCGCGGTGAACGGGTTCGCGCTCGGGTTCGCGCAGCCGTTGACGCTCGCGCTCATGGCCGACCACACGCCCGCGGACCGGCGGGGCCTCGCGTCCGGGCTGCGCTCGACCGCCAACCGGGGCGCGCAGCTCGCCAACCCCGCGGCGTTCGGCCTGCTCAGCGGGGTCGTGCCGCTCGTCGGAGCGTTCGGCGTGGTGGGTGGTGCGCTGCTGGTGGCGTCGGTCGCGAGCACGTGGGCGCTGCGC
>JAEYNO010000260.1 GCA_023412515.1 Actinomycetes bacterium | reverse complement strand
GACGCGGCGCGCGGCGACGTCCTGCTGCGGCTCGACGCCGACTCCCGCCCGGCACCCGACTGGGTCGAGCGCGCGCTCGCGACGCTCGCCGACCCCCGGGTCGACGCGGTGACCGGCCACGGCGTGTTCGACCTGCCCGGGCGGCGCGGCGTGCGTCTCGCGCGCGCCTACCTGGGGGCGTACTACGCGCTGGGCCACCTCGCGGCCGGCCACCCGGTGCTGTGGGGGTCGTCGATGGCGTTCCGCGCGTCGGTGTGGCGCGGGGCGCGCCCCCGCGTGACCCGCACGGGCGACGTGCACGACGACCTCGACCTCGCGCTGGCGATCGGGCCGGGTGCGCGCGTGGTCGTCGACCCGGGCTGGTCGGTCGGCATGTCCGCGCGCGCCGTGCGCCCGGGCCGGCAGTGGGTGCCGCGCGTGCGGCGCGCGCTCACGACCCTGGCGCGGCACTGGCGGCACGCACCGCCCTGGCGGCGGTGGCTGGACCACCGCCGGTCGACGGCGGCCTGAGCTGCGCCGGGCGCGCGTTCGCCGGCGGACGCGGGGGGGTCGAGTGCCCCAGAACCACGAAGGCCCCAGGTCGATGACCTGGGGCCTTGCTGGTGGGCGATACTGGGATCGAACCAGTGACCTCTTCCGTGTCAGGGAAGCGCGCTACCGCTGCGCCAATCGCCCGTGTGGGGTGTGCTACGAGGTGGAGACGGGATTCGAACCCGTGTATACGGCTTTGCAGGCCGCTGCCTCGCCTCTCGGCCACTCCACCGCTGAGACCGCAGTCCACGACGGCGGTGACGCCGAAGGGGATAGCCTCCGAGCGGACGACGGGATTCGAACCCGCGACCCTCACCTTGGCAAGGTGATGCTCTACCACTGAGCCACGTCCGCACGCTCAGTCCCGCCGTTTCACCGGCGTTTCCTGGTGCGTCGAAGACTCTAGACGACAAACTCGGGGAGAGTCCAACCGGCTCGCTGAGCGCGTCGTCACACCGGGCCTCCGGCGTGTCCGCGTGACGTGCGCGGGGGAGTGTGCTGACGGTCCAGCCGCAGGTCACCGGGCGTCCGCCGCACCGTCGTGCGCCGCTCACCGGGGCGTCGCACGAGCACGTGGCGTCGTGGTCGCGCGGCGGGTCCGGTGCGTCGCGTCGGTAGGTTGGTCGCGTGTCCGCCCCCGCGATCCCGCCCGCGCCCGTGGCGCCCGGCGTCGCGTGGTTCGGCGGGCGTCGCGCGATCGGCGTCGTCGAGCACGCCGACCTGCGCACGCGCCCCGACGCGCTCGCGACGCCCGGCTGGTGGGCGCTCGTGGGGGAGTTCGAGGGGCGCGTCGACGCCTGGCGGTTCGCGCGCGTCGGGCCCGACCGTGCCGCTGCCGACCCGGCCGCGTGGCGCGGACCGGACCCGGGCGCGTGGACGACGTCGCTCGACCGGGACGCCTACGTCGCGGCGGTCGAGCGCGTGCGCGCTCACGTGCGTGACGGGCTCGTCTACCAGGCCAACCTCTGCCGCGTGCTGTCCGCGCCGCTGGCCGCCGCCGACGGCCACGAGCCGGACGCACGGGCGCTCGGGGCGCGCCTCGCGGCCGGCAACCCCGCGCCGTACGCGGGCGGCGTGCACGTGCCCTCTGGCGGCGCCGTGCCCGGCACGTGGGTCGTCACGGCGTCGCCCGAGCTGTTCCTGCGCGTGCGCGACGGCGTCGTGACGTCCGGGCCCATCAAGGGCACGGCGGCCACGCCCGACGGCCTCACCGCCAAGGACCGCGCCGAGAACGTCATGATCACCGACCTCGTCCGCAACGACCTGCAGCGCGTGTGCCGGCCCGGCACGGTCGCGGTGACCGACCTGCTCGCGACCGAGGCCCACCCCGGGCTCGTGCACCTGGTCTCGACCGTGGCGGGCGAGCTCGCGCCCGACGTCGCGCACGCGCCCGACCTCCTCGCGCGGCTGCTGGACGCGACCTACCCGCCCGGCTCGGTGTCCGGTGCGCCCAAGAGCTCGGCGCTGCGCGTCATCGCCGAGCTCGAGCGCGCGCCGCGCGGCCCGTACTGCGGTCTCGTCGGCTGGGTCCGGGTCGGGGACGACGGCGCCGTCGAGGCCGAGCTCGCGGTCGGCATCCGCACGTTCTGGTGGCGCGACGGCACGCTGCGGTTCGGCACGGGCGCCGGGATCACGTGGGCGAGCGACGCCGCCGCGGAGTGGGACGAGACGGAGCTCAAGGCCGCGCGCCTCGTCGCCCTCGCGTCCGGCGGCTGACCCAGCACCGACCCTGACGCCGTCCGGCCCCGGTGGCAGGATGGCCGCGTGGACCTCGCGATCTGGGCCGGTGGCCGGCTGCACACGCCCGACGAGCCCGTGCTCACCGCCGTCGACCACGGCCTGACGGTCGGGGACGGTGTCTTCGAGACGTGCGGCGTGCACCACGGCACCGCGTTCGCCCTCACGCGGCACCTAGAGCGCCTGCAGCGTTCGGCCGACGGCCTGGGGCTGCCCCCGCTGCCGCTCGACGAGGTGCGCGAGGGCGTCCGTGCCGTGCTGGCGGCCGCGGGCGACCACGCCGGCCGGCTGCGCATCACCGTGACGGGCGGGCCCGGCCCGATGGGGTCGCAGCGCCTCGCGCCCGCCGAGCAGCGGCCGACCGTCGTCGTCGTGGCGGCGCCCGGGGGTGCGAGCGACGTCGCGCGCGTCGTGCGCGTGCCCTGGGTGCGCAACGAGCGGTCCCCGATCGCCGGGCTGAAGACGACGTCGTACGCCGAGAACGTGGTCGCGCTCGCGCGGGCGCGCGAGACGGGTGCGGACGAGGCGCTGCTCGCCGACACGCGGGGCCGGCTCAGCGAGGGCACCGGCTCGAACGTGTTCGTCGAGGTCGGCGGCGAGCTGCTGACGCCCTCGCTCGAGACGGGCTGTCTCGCCGGCATCACGCGCGACCTGCTGCTGCTGTGGGGCCGCGAGGCGGGTCTCCCGGTCCGTGAGGCGGCGCCCGACGAGCTGCCGTGGGGCGTGCTCGACGAGGTCGTGGCCGGGCGCGCCCACCTCGTGCTCACGGGGTCGGTCCGCAACGTCACGCCCGTCGTGCGGCTCGACGAGGTCGAGGTCGCCGCGGGCCCGCTCGCGGTCGAGGCACGTCGCGTCTTCCTCGCGCGGCTCGCGGACGACCTCGACCCGTGACGGACGACGGCCGGCCCCGCACGAGGCGGGACCGGCCGGTGTCGTGGTGCGCCGCGGGGCGGCGCGTGGTGTCAGGCGGTCAGCAGCGCCGCGATGAGCGCCGTGATCTCGCCCTGCATCTTGTCGGACTCGTCGCCGACGGGCACGAGCGCCTGGGTCGCGGCGAGGAAGCGCAGCAGCGGCTCGGTCGGTGCCGCGAGCAACGCGCTGCCCTCGACCCCGGACAGCGAGACGAGCGTGTAGTCGGGGTCGTCGTCGCGCCAGACCTGGACGTCGCCGGTTCCCGCGGGGGCGTCGGCCACGGCGTGCACGCCCTGGACCAGCAGCTCGCGGCCGAGCAGCCACGTCGACATCGTGTGCGCGCCGGTGAACACGGCGCGGACGGTGTACGGGTCGCTCGTGCGGAAGGACAGCTCGGCGGACACCGGGATCACCGTGGCGTCCGACCCGATCAGCTGCATGGCGACGACCTCGACGACGTCGTACGACGAATCCGCCATCGGGGTCCTCCTGTCGGGGGTGCGGCCCACCGCGGGCCGTGAGAACACATCATGGCAGGACGGATGTCCCATTGGACCGGTGCGTGCCCACAGTTCACCCGCCCGGACCCTTCCTGACCAGTAGGAAAGCGTTCGCCACGGCGTCGAGGGTGAACGGTAAGCGCCTTCTGCGGTGCTTTGCACGACTTCCCGGGCTCGCGAGGGGCTAGGTGCGGGCTCGGTTCGGAGATCCGGCCGACGTCCGCTAGCATCGTCTCCCGTGCCGCCCACGGGTGGTGCACGCCGTTCGACACGGCGGGCGATTGGCTCAGTGGTAGAGCGCCTCGTTCACACCGAGGAGGTCACTGGTTCGAACCCAGTATCGCCCACCCGCACAGCACGCCCCCGGCTCCGGCCGGGGGCGTGCTGCGTTCCCGGCACCGCGTGGCGACGGGCCCCGGTGGCCTCGGCCCGCCCCGCGCGGACCGCGTCGCCGCAGGTGGCGCGACAGCCCGCGTGCCAGACTCGCGACGTGGACTTCCTCTCCGCCTACGCCCACGGGTTCGCCCGCGTCGCGGCCTGCACTGTGCCGGTCACGGTGGCCGACCCGGCGCGCAACGCCGCCGCGGTCGTCGCCGCGGCCCGCGCCGCGCACGACGACGCCGTCGCCGTGGCCGTGCTGCCCGAGCTCTGCCTGTCCGGCTACGCGATCGACGACCTCTTCCTGCAGGACGCGCTCCTGGACGCGGTGCGCGACGCCCTCGAGGACGTCGTGGCCGCGTCGAGGGACCTTCGCCCCGTGCTCGTCGTCGGCGCGCCCCTCGCGCACGGCACCCGGGTCCTCAACGCCGCCGTCGTCGTCCACCGCGGACGCGTGCTCGGCGTCGCGCCCAAGTCGTACCTGCCGACCTACCGCGAGTTCTACGAGCGGCGCTGGTTCGCGCCGGGCGACGACGTGCGCGGCACCACCACGGTCGCGGGGCAGGACGTGCCGATCGGGCCCGACCTGCTGTTCGCCGCGTCCGACGTGCCCGGCCTCGTGCTGCACGTCGAGGTGTGCGAGGACATGTGGGTGCCCGTGCCGCCGAGCGCGACCGCCGCGCTCGCGGGGGCCACGGTCCTGGTCAACCTCTCGAGCAGCCCCATCACGGTCGCGCGCGCCGAGGACCGGCGACTGCTGGTCCGCTCCGCCTCCGCGCGCTGCCAGGCCGCCTACGTGTACGCCGCCGCGGGCCAGGGGGAGTCGACGACCGACCTGTCGTGGGACGGCCAGACCATGCTCTACGAGCTGGGCGAGCTGCTGGCCGAGGGCGAGCGGTTCGCCGACGGCGTCGTGCTGACGACCGCCGACGTCGACCTCGACCGCATCCGCCAGGAGCGGCTGCGGACGGGCACGTTCGACGACAACCGGCGCGGTCTCGGCCTGCCGCCTGCCGGGGCGTCGCACCGCACGGTGACGTTCACGCTCGACCCGCCCGCCGGCGACGTCGGGCTCCGGCGGCCCGTCGACCGGTTCCCGTTCGTGCCCGACGACCCGGCGCGCCTCGCGCTCGACTGCTACGAGGCCTACAACATCCAGGTCTCCGGGCTCGAGCAGCGGCTGCGCGCGATCGGCGGCGCGAAGGTCGTCATCGGCGTGTCCGGCGGCCTGGACTCGACGCACGCGCTCATCGTCGCCGCCAACGCCATGGACCGGCTGGGCCGCCCCCGCAGCGACATCCTCGCGTTCACCATGCCCGGCTTCGCGACCAGCAGCACGACCCTCGCGTCCGCGCTCGCGCTCATGGACGCGCTCGGCACGACGGCCGAGACGATCGACATCCGCCCCGCCGCACGCCAGATGCTCGCCGACCTGGGCCACCCCGCCGGCGCGGGCGAGGAGGTCTACGACGTCACGTTCGAGAACGTGCAGGCCGGGCTGCGCACCGACTACCTGTTCCGCGCCGCCAACCAGCGCGGCGGGATCGTGCTCGGCACCGGTGACCTCTCGGAGCTCGCGCTGGGCTGGTGCACGTACGGCGTCGGCGACCAGATGTCGCACTACGCCGTGAACGCGGGCGTGCCCAAGACCCTCATCCAGCACCTCATCCGGTGGGTCGTGGGGGAGCGGCACTTCGACGACGCGACCAACGCGGTGCTGCTGCGCGTCCTGGACCAGGAGATCTCGCCCGAGCTCGTGCCGGTGCGCGACGGCGAGCCGCTGCAGTCCACCGAGGACACGATCGGCCCGTACGCGCTGCACGACTTCGCGCTGTACCAGGTGCTGCGGCACGGCACGCGGCCCAGCAAGGTCGCATTCCTCGCGTGGCACGCGTGGCACGACGCGGCGGCCGGTGCGTGGCCGCCCGGGTTCCCGCTGGATCGCCGCACGGCGTACGACCTGCCGACCGTGCGGCGCTGGCTCGAGGTCTTCCTGCGGCGGTTCTTCGCGTCGCAGTTCAAGCGCTCGGCGCTGCCCAACGGCCCCAAGGTCAGCGCGGGCGGCACGATGTCGCCGCGCGGCGACTGGCGCATGCCGTCGGACGCGTCGGCCGCCGCGTGGCTCGCCGAGCTCGACGCGCGCGTCCCGCACGACCTGCCGGGCGCCTGACCGCGCGCTGACCTTGTCGGTCGCGGCGTCTCGCGTCGGTGGTCGGGCGTCGCGGTCGGTAGCATCGACCACGCCCTGGTCGGCGAGCGCCGACGTGCCGCGACGCGGCGGGCGTGCACCCGAGGAGCCCTGATCGTGCCCGAGCAGATCACCCTGACCGTCGACGGCGTCGAGACCACGGTCGCGCAGGGCACGACGGGCACGGACCTGTTCGGCGACCGCCGCGACGTCGTCGTCGTCGTGCGCGTGGACGGTGAGCTCAAGGACCTCGCGCTGCCGCTGCCCGCCGGCGCGGTCGTCGAGGCCGTCACGATCGACTCGCCCGACGGGTTGTCGGTGCTGCGGCACTCGGCGGCGCACGTGCTCGCGCAGGCCGTGCAGGAGGTCAACCCGCAGGCGCGCCTGGGCATCGGCCCGCCGATCACCGACGGGTTCTACTACGACTTCGACGTCGAGACCCCGTTCACGCCCGAGGACCTCAAGGCGATCGAGAAGGTCATGAACCGGATCGTCAAGGAGGGGCAGACCTTCCGCCGGTGGGACGTGACCGAGGCGCAGGCGCGCGAGGAGCTCGCGGCAGAGCCGTACAAGCTCGAGCTCATCGGGCTCAAGGGCGAGGCCGGCGACGCGGCCGACGGCGCGTCGGTCGAGGTCGGCCTCGGCGGGCTGTCGATCTACCAGAACGTGCGCGGCGCGGGTCGCGAGTCCGAGGCCGTCGTGTGGCAGGACCTGTGCCGCGGGCCGCACCTGCCCAGCACGCGCCTCATCGGCAACGGCTTCCAGCTCACCCGGTCCGCCGCGGCGTACTGGCGCGGGTCGGAGAAGAACCCGCAGCTGCAGCGCGTCTACGGCACCGCGTGGCCCACCAAGGACGAGCTCAAGGCGTACCTCGAGCGGATCGCCGAGGCCGAGCGCCGCGACCACCGCCGCCTGGGCAACGAGCTCGACCTGTTCTCCTTCCCCGAGGAGATCGGCTCGGGCCTGTCGGTGTTCCACCCCAAGGGCGGCATCGTCCGCATGGAGATGGAGCAGTACTCCCGCCAGCGGCACGTCGAGTCGGGGTACTCGTTCGTCAACACTCCGCACATCACCAAGGAGCAGCTCTTCCAGATCTCGGGCCACCTCGACTGGTACGCCGACGGCATGTACCCGCCGATGCAGCTCGACGAGGAGCGCGACGCCGACGGCAACGTGCGGCGCGCGGGGCAGAACTACTACCTCAAGCCCATGAACTGCCCCATGCACAACCTCATCTTCAAGTCGCGCGGGCGCTCGTACCGCGAGCTGCCGCTGCGGCTGTTCGAGTTCGGCACCGTCTACCGGTACGAGAAGTCGGGCGTCGTGCACGGCATGACCCGCGGCCGCGGCTTCACGCAGGACGACGCGCACATCTACTGCACCCGCGAGCAGATGCGCGACGAGCTCACGAGCCTGCTGACCTTCGTCCTCGAGCTGCTCAAGGACTACGGGCTCGACGACTTCTACCTCGAGCTGTCCACCCGCAACCCCGAGAAGTCGGTCGGCTCGGACGAGGTGTGGGAGGAGGCCACCGAGACGCTGCGCGCGGTCGCCGAGGCCTCGGGCCTCGACCTCGTGCCCGACCCGGGCGGCGCCGCGTTCTACGGGCCCAAGATCTCCGTCCAGGCCAAGGACGCGATCGGCCGCACGTGGCAGATGTCGACCATCCAGCTCGACTTCAACCTGCCCGAGCGGTTCGAGCTCGAGTACACCGCGCCCGACGGCAGCCGCCAGCGGCCCGTCATGATCCACCGCGCGCTGTTCGGCTCGATCGAGCGGTTCTTCGCGGTCCTCACCGAGCACTACGCGGGTGCCTTCCCGGCGTGGCTGGCGCCCGTGCAGGTGCTCGCCGTGCCCGTCGCCGAGCCGTTCGAGCCGTACCTCGACGAGGTCGTGTCCCGCCTGAGGGCGCAGGGCGTGCGCGCCGAGGTCGACCGCTCGGACGACCGGTTCGGCAAGAAGATCCGCAACGCCTCGACGCAGAAGATCCCGTTCGTGCTCATCGCGGGCGGCGAGGACGCCGAGGCCGGTGCGGTGTCGTTCCGCTACCGCGACGGCCGCCAGGACAACGGCGTGCCCGTCGACGAGGCGGTCGAGCGGATCGTCACGGCCGTGCGCGACCGCGTGCAGGTCTGAGCCGTGACCTCCTCCGACGAGGTCGAGGTCGAGCCCGCCGGCGCCTTCGCGGGCGACCCGGACGGGCTCGACCGGCTCTGGACGCCGCACCGCATGGTGTACATCGGCGGTCAGGACAAGCCCGCCGACGACGCGCCCGGCGACGGCTGCCCGTTCTGCCGCATCCCCACGCTGCCCGACGAGCAGGGGCTCGTCGTGCACCGCGGCGCGGTCGCGTACGTCGTCATGAACCTCTACCCGTACAACTCCGGCCACCTGCTGGTGTGCCCGTACCGCCACGTCGCGGACTACACGGACCTCGCCGAGCCCGAGGTCGCCGAGGTCGCCGCGCTCACCCGCACCGCGATGCGCGTCGTGCGCGACGTCATGGCACCCCAGGGGTTCAACCTCGGCATGAACCAGGGGCAGGTCGCCGGCGCCGGCATCCAGGCGCACCTGCACCAGCACGTCGTGCCCCGCTGGGGCGGCGACGCGAACTTCCTGCCGGTCGTGGCCCGCACGCGCGCGCTGCCCGCGCTGCTCGGCGACACGCGCGCCGCGCTCGCCGCGGCGTGGCCGACCGGCGCGGAGGGCTGACGCGTGCTCAGCCGCCTGCGCGGGCTCATGACGCGCCTGTGGACCCCGCTCGCCGACGTGCTGCTGCGCGCCGGCGTGTCGCCCGACGCCGTGACGATCACCGGCACGCTCGTCGTGGTCGCGACCGCGCTGTGGGCGTTCCCCACCGGGCACCTCCTGCTCGGTGCGCTCCTCATCGCGCTGTTCACGCTCACCGACTCGATCGACGGCGTCATGGCGCGCCGCGCGGGCCGCAGCGGGCCGTGGGGCGCGTTCCTCGACTCGACGCTGGACCGGTTCGGCGACGGCGCGATCTTCGCGGGCCTCGTGCTCTGGTACACCGGCGCGGGCGACCACCGGCCGACGGCCGTGCTGGCCCTCGCGTGCCTCGTGCTCGGCTCGATCGTGCCCTACGCGCGGGCCCGCGCCGAAGGGCTCGGCATGACGGCCTCGGGCGGGATCGCCGAGCGCGCCGACCGGCTGTTCGCGGTGCTGCTGGCCGCGTTCCTCGTCGGCCTCGGGCTGCCGGTCGTCGTCATGACCGTGGTGCTCGCGCTGCTCGCGCTCGCGTCGGCCGTCACGGTGGTCCAGCGCATGGCCGCCGTGCGCCGCCAGGTCCGCGAGGCGGCGTCGTGAGGTTCGACGTCGCGCGCGCCTACCACCTGGCCTGGCGCGTGGGCCACCGCGTCCCGGGCCCTGTCGTGCGCGCGCTCACGACGCTCGGGGCCGACGTCGCCTGGTGGCGCCGCGGGTCCGGCGTGCGCCGCCTCGAGGCGAACCTCGCGCGCGTGCGTCCCGAGCTCGACCCGGCCGCGCTGCGACGCCTGTCCCGCGCCGGCATGCGCTCCTACATGCGCTACTTCGGCGAGACCCTCACGCTGCGCGGCAGCGGCCCCGACCGCATCGCGGCGCGCGTGCGCACGACCGGCGACGCCCCCGTGCGCGCGCTGCTCGCCGACGGGCACGAGGTCGTCCTCGCGCTCGGCCACATGGGCAACTGGGACCTCGCCGGCGCGTGGGCGACCGCGCACCTCGGCCACGTGACGACCGTCGCCGAGCGGCTCGAGCCCGAGGAGCTCTTCCAGGAGTTCCTGGCCTTCCGCGAGTCCATCGGTCTGACGATCATCCCGCTCACGGGCGGTGGTGACGTGTTCCGCCAGCTCGTGCGCGTCGCCCGGGGCGGCCCGGGGATCCTGCCGCTGCTGGCCGACCGCGACCTCACGGCCAAGGGCGTCGAGGTCGACCTGTTCGGCCGCCGCGCCCGCGTCGCCGCCGGCCCCGCCGCGCTGGCGGTCTCGACCGGCGCGCCCCTCGTGCCCGCCGCCATCACGTACGAGCGCCTGCACGGCGCCCGTCGCCGCGCGGCCGGCACGCCGTGGGGCATCGTCATCACGTTCCTGCCGCGCGTCGAGGTCCCCGCGGACCTGTCGCGCGCGCAGCAGCTCCAGGCCGTCACGCAGGGCTGGGTCGACGCCCTCGCGGGCGCCATCCACGCACGGCCGCAGGACTGGCACATGCTGCAGCGCGTGTTCGTCGAGGACCTCGACCCGGCGCGCGACGCCGCCCGCCGCGCGGCCGCGCCGGCCGACCCCGTCGCCGGGGGCACGGAGGACGCGTCATGAGCGAACGACCGCTGCGCGTCGGGATCGTCTGCCCGTACTCGTTCGACGTGCCCGGGGGCGTGCAGTTCCACGTGCGGGACCTCGCGGAGTCGCTCCTGGAGCGCGGGCACGACGTGTCGGTGCTCGCGCCGGCGGCCGAGGACACGCCCGTGCCGCCGTACCTGGTCCCCGCGGGTCGTGCCGTCCCCGTCCACTACAACGGCTCGGTCGCGCGCCTGACGTTCGGTCCCGTCACTGCGGGGCGCGTGCGCCGCTGGCTCGCCGCCGGCCGGTTCGACGTGCTGCACCTGCACGAGCCCGTGACGCCGAGCCTGGGCATGCTCGCGCTGTGGATCGCGGACGGACCGGTCGTCGCCACGTTCCACACGTCCATCACGCGGTCGCGCTCGCTGCAGGTCGCGTACCCGCTCGTCCGGCAGTCGCTCGAGAAGATCTCGCTGCGGATCGCCGTCTCCGAGGACGCCCGGCGCACGCTCGTCGAGCACCTCGGCGGCGACGCGGTCGTGATCCCGAACGGCGTGCAGGTCGACGCGTTCGAGGGCGTCGGCACCGACCCCCGGTGGATTGGCACGCCCGACGCCCCCACGCTCGCGTTCCTCGGCCGGCTCGACGAGCCGCGCAAGGGTCTCGCGGTGCTGCTGAAGGCGATGCCCGCCGTCCTCGACGCCTACCCGGGCGCGCGGCTGCTGGTCGCGGGCCGCGGCGACACGGGGGCCGATCAGGCGCGCGAGGCGCTCGGCGACCGGGCGGGCGCGGTCGAGCTGCTCGGCGGCGTGAGCGAGGAGGACAAGGCGCGTCTGCTCGCGTCGGTCGACGCGTACGTCGCCCCGCAGACCGGCGGCGAGAGCTTCGGGATCGTGCTGGTCGAAGCGATGAGCGCCGGCAGCGCGGTCGTCGCGAGCGACCTCGGCGCGTTCTCGCGCGTGCTCGACGGCGGCGAGGCGGGCGTCCTGTTCCGCACCGGCGACCCGGCCGACCTCGGCGCGACGCTGGTCCGCGTGCTCGGCGACCCCGAGCTGCGCGCCCGGGTCATCGCCCGCGCGTCGCAGGTCGTGCGCCGGTACGACTGGTCGGCCGTGACGGACCAGGTGCTCGCGGTGTACGAGATGGCGGTCGCCGGGCGCGACGCCCCCGTCGGCGAGGACCCCTCGTCGCTGCGCGGTGCGCGCCTGCTCGAGCTGCGCCGGGGGAGGTCGTCGTGACGGCCGAGACGTGGGCCGACGGCACGGTCGTGCTCGTCGTCGTGGGCGTGGTGCTGCTGCTCGCGTGGCTCGTGTGGGTGCAGGCCTCACGGCTGGACCGGCTGCACCGCAAGGTCGGGGCGTCGCGTGCGGTCGTCGAGGCGCAGCTCGTGCGCCGCGCCGGAGTGGCTGCCGAGCTCGCGACGAGCGGGCAGCTCGACCCCGCGAGCTCGGTGCTCGTGGGCGAGGCCGCGTGGGCCGCCCTGACGGCCGGCGGGGCCGGCGGCGACGTGCCGTCCTCGGGCCTGCTCCCGCCCGACCTGCGCGCGTTCCTCGGCACGTCGGCGGCCGCGCGCGGCCTCGACCGCGGGCAGGTCGAGAGCGAGCTCACCGCGACGCTCGACGAGGTGCTCGACGAGCCCGAG
Organism: Actinomycetes bacterium; assembly: GCA_023412515.1. Classification (GTDB taxonomy): domain Bacteria; phylum Actinomycetota; class Actinomycetes; order Actinomycetales; family Cellulomonadaceae; genus Cellulomonas. The sequence continues at coordinate 233 of JAEYNO010000260.1, read as the reverse complement.
GAGGTCGCCGCGCTCACGGCGGACCCCGTGGGGGAGCGGCTGCTCGGCGAGCTCGCGGCGGCCTGGTACCGCGTACAGCTGGCGCGCCGTTTCCACAACGAGGCCGTCGCTCAGACGCAGCGCGTGCGCCGCGGTACGCTCGTGCGGCTGCTGCGGCTCGCCGGCCACGCGCCCGAGCCGCGCACGCTCGAGCTCGACGACGCGTGGCCGCGCGGCCTGCCGCTGCCCGGCGA
>JAEYNO010000214.1 GCA_023412515.1 Actinomycetes bacterium | reverse complement strand
CGCCTCGAGCGGCCGGGCACCCGGCGCCGCGACGGCACGCCCGCGGTCCGGACGGCCGAGCTCAAGCGCATCTGGACGCACTCGGCGCACCGCCGCCGCGGGCTCGCGCGCCGCGTGCTCGCCGAGCTCGAGCGGCGCGCCGCGGCCCGCGGCTACCGGCGCCTCTACCTCACGACCGGTCCGCGGCAGCCCGAGGCCGCCGGCCTCTACCTGACCACGGGCTACCGCCCGTTGTTCGACCCGACGGTCGCCCCCGCCGGTCCGCTGCCGTTCGAGAAGTGGTTGGAGGTCACGCCGTGAGCACGCACCTCGCGCAGGACGAGTCGCGCCTGATCGTCGCGCCGCCCGGGCGGCACCCCGCGGACGCGACGCCCGACGCCCGACCGGGTGCGGGACCCGACGACGGACGGGCCGGCCACGACGACCGGCTCGACGGCCGGCCCGACGACCGGCTCGCCGACCTGCGGATCGTCCCGGCGCGGCACCCCGGGCGGTGGGTCGCCACGGCCGCGGTCGCGGTGCTGCTCGCGATGGTCGTCAGCTCGCTGGTCACCAACGACCGGTGGGAGTGGGGCGTCGTCGCGCAGTACCTCACGTGGCCGTCGGTCGTGGAGGGCGCGTGGGCGACCGTGCGGCTCACGGCCGTCGCGGCCGTCGTCGGGTTCGCGCTCGGCACGGTGCTCGCGCTCATGCGGCTGTCGCGCTCACCGCTGCTGCGGTCGGTGTCCTGGGCGTACACGTGGGTGTTCCGGTCGGTGCCGCTGCTGCTGCAGCTGCTGCTCTGGTACAACCTCGCCTACCTGTACCCGCACCTCAGCCTCGGCGTGCCGTTCGGCCCCGAGTACCTGTGGTTCGACACGCTGTCGGTCGTCGACAAGTTCTGGGCCGCGATCCTCGGGCTCGGGCTCTCGCAGGCCGCGTACTCCGCCGAGATCGTGCGCGCCGGGATCCTGTCGGTCGACCAGGGTCAGCACGAGGCGGCCGCGTCGCTCGGGCTGCCGCGCCGGCGCCAGGTGAGCCGCATCATCCTGCCGCAGGCCATGCGCACGATCGTGCCCACGGCCGTCAACGAGGTCATCGGCCTGCTCAAGGGCACGTCGATCGTCTACGTGCTCGCGTACGGCGAGCTGTTCTACATCGTCAGCGTCATCTACGGCCGCAACGGGCGCGTCGTGCCGCTGCTGCTGGTCGCGTCGCTCTGGTACCTCGTGCTGACCACGCTCATCACGGTCGTGCAGTACTACGTCGAGCGGCACTACGCGAAGGGTGCGCTGCGCACCCTGCCGCCCACGCCGCTGCAGCGCGCGCGGTGGACCGTCCAGGTCGCGGTCGCGCGGCTCACCGGGCGTGACGTGCCACCGGGCGTGCCACCGGCGTACGCCGCGCGGGCGCGCGTCGGGGTGCTGACGCGCACGTCGCGCACGGTCGCGCCGACCGCGGGGGAGCGGGCGTGAGCGCCGCGACGTCCGCGACCGTCGACCGGCTCGCGGACGCGACGGGCCGCGTCGAGCTGCACGACGTGCACAAGGCGTACGGCACGCTCGAGGTGCTGCGCGGCGTGTCGCTCACGCTCGAGCCCGGGTCGGTCACGGTCGTGCTCGGGCCGTCGGGGTCGGGCAAGTCGACGCTGCTGCGCGTCGTCAACCACCTCGAGAAGGTCGACCGCGGGTTCGTCGCGGTCGACGGCGAGCTCGTCGGGTACCGCCGGCGCGGGCGCACGCTGCGCGAGCTCACCGAGCGCGACGTGCTGCGGCAGCGCACGCGCATCGGCTTCGTGTTCCAGTCGTTCAACCTGTTCCCGCACCTCACCGCCGTGGAGAACGTCGTCGAGGCGCCCGTCGCGGCGCAGGGCAGGCCGCGCGCCGAGGTCGAGGCGGAGGCGCGCGAGCTGCTCGCGCGCGTCGGGCTCGCCGACAAGGCCGACGCACGCCCGCGCCAGCTCTCGGGCGGTCAGCAGCAGCGCGTCGCGATCGCCCGGGCGCTCGCGCTGCGGCCGTCGGTGCTGCTGTTCGACGAGCCGACGTCGGCGCTCGACCCCGAGCTCGTCGGCGAGGTGCTCGACGTCATGAAGGACGTCGCGCGCACCGGCACGACGCTGCTCGTCGTCACGCACGAGATCGGGTTCGCACGCGAGGTCGCCGACACCGTCGTGCTGCTCGACCGCGGCGTCGTCGTCGAGCAGGGCCCGCCCTCCCAGGTGCTCGACGCGCCGCGCCACGAACGCACGCGCGCCTTCCTGCAGAAGGTCCTCTGACCCCGACCCGCCCGCACGTCCCCTCCTGCCACCCGCCCGTCCCGCGGCGCGCCGTACCGCGCGCCGTCCTCCCCACCCCGAGAGGTCTCCCGTGACACCGACCGCCCGCACCTCCCGCGCGCTCGCCGCGCTCGCCCTGCTGCCGCTGCTCGCGCTCACCGCGTGCTCCGGGGTCAGCACGCAGGCGCCCGCCGCCGCGGCGCCCGACGACGCGGGCACCCCGACCGCGGCCGCGCCCGCCGGGCTCGCCGTGAGCACGAGCCCCGACCAGGACCGGGTGCGCACCACCGAGTCCCCCGAGGCGATCGCGCTGCTGCCCGCCGCGTGGGCCGACAAGGACGAGCTCGTCGTCGCGATCAGCGCCGGCGCGGCCCCTCCCCTCGGCTTCCTCGCGGACGACGACAAGACACCCATCGGCAACGAGACCGACATCGCCCAGCTCGTGGCCGACGCGCTCGGCAAGGAGCTGCGCCTCGAGGTCAAGGCGTGGGCCGACTGGCCGCTCGCGCTCGGCTCGGGCGACGTCGACGCCGTCATCTCCAACGTCACCGTGACCGAGGAGCGCAAGGAGACCATCGACTTCTCGACCTACCGCAACGACGAGCTCGGCTGGCTCGTCGCGGCCGACTCCGACGTCGAGTCCATCACCGAGCCGGCCGACGTCGCGGGCCTCGTCGTCGGCGTCGGGTCGGGCACCAACCAGGAGAAGATCCTGCTCGAGTGGGACCGGCAGAACACCGCCGCCGGGCTCGACCCGGTGCAGGGACCCGAGTACTACGAGCAGTTCTCCGACGTCCTGCTCGCGCTGCAGTCCGGGCGGCTCGACGCCTACGTCGGGCCCAACGCGTCGCTCGCGTACCAGGCGGCCGTCAGCCCGCAGGACTTCCGGGTCGTCGGCACGCTCAACGGCGGCTGGCCCGACACCGCGCAGATCGCCGTCGCGACCCGCAAGGGCGCCGACGCGGCCGACGCCGTGACGGCCGCGATCAACCACGCGATCGCCGACGGCAGCTACGCGAAGGTCCTCGAGCGCTGGGGCCTGACGTCCGAGGCCGTCACCGAGTCGCAGACCAACCCGCCCGGGCTGCCCAAGACGTCCTGACGACGGCCCGCACCCGCTGCCCACGCACCCACGCACGCGTCGCGCCCGCGACGGGAGAGGAGCACGCATGACCGAGCACGTCGACCACGTCGTCGTCGGCGGCGGCGTCATGGGGTCGGCCGCCGCCTGGCACCTCGCCCGCCGCGGGCGCGACGTCGTCCTGCTGGAGAGGTTCGCACCCGGGCACGTGCACGGCGCGTCGCACGGCGCGTCGCGCATCTACCGCACGACCTACCCCGAGGCCACCTACCTGGACCTCGCGCAGGAGGGGCTGCGGTGGTGGCGCGAGCTCGAGGCGGTGACCGGTGCCGCGCTGCTCGAGATCACCGGCGGCGTGAGCCACGCGCACCCCGGGACGCCGTCGGCCGCGCGTGCCGAGGCCGTGGCCGCCGCGTTCGCGGCGCGCGGGATCACGCACGCGTGGCTCACGCCCGACGAGGCCGCCGAGCGGTGGCCCGGTCTGGGGTTCGAGGGGCGCGTGCTGCACGAGACCGCGACGGCCGGGCGGCTGCACGCCGACCGCGCGGTCGCCGCGCTGCAGCGGGCCGCGGC
>JAEYNO010000208.1 GCA_023412515.1 Actinomycetes bacterium | reverse complement strand
GCGCCGGGCCGCGCGCGCGGCGGACGCACCCCCGACGACGGGACGCCGGCCTCCGGTCGTGCCGCTGTTCGTGGCCGGGTTCCTCGCGATGGTCGTCCTGCGGTCCACGGTCCCGCTGCCCGACGGGCTGCTCGCCGCGGCAGGGACCGCGCAGACCGCGCTGCTCACGGCCGCGATGTTCGCGCTCGGGTGCGGCGTGCGGTTCGGGGCGCTGCGGGCCGTCGGGCTGCGTCCGGTCGTGCTGGCGGCGCTGTCCACGGCGTGGGTCGCGGGCCTCGCGGCCGTCGGCGTCCTTCTCGCGACCTGACCGCGCCGCGCCACCCGAACGGCGCAGGACGATCGTCCCGACCTCCCCCCGACCCGTCAGACCCCGTGGCACGCGGCCGATCGGACGGCAGTTCCGTCCCGGAGGAGACCCCGATGTTCGCGACCCGCCGCCGCCCCGTCCCCGACGACCTGGCGCCCCTCGTCGCCCGGCTCGGTGCCCACACCGTGCTCGACGCGCTGCCCACGCCCCTGCTCGTGACCGACGACCGGGGCGAGGTCGTGCAGCGCAACCGTGCGGGCGACGCGCTGTCGGGACGCGTCGTGCGCGAGCACGGCGCGCACGTCATGGGTGCGCTGCGCGACCGGCTGGCCGAGGTGGTGCGGTCCTCGACGACGTTCCCCGCCCGCGTCGTCGTCGCTGTGCCGGTCGAGGCCGGGCAGGTCGAGCTCGAGGTCGTCGTGGACCGTTTGCCCGAGGGGTTCGTGGGCGTGTGGGACGACGTGACCGCCCGGCAGCGCCAGGAGCGCGAGACGCGCGGCGTGGCCGACGAGCTGCTGACGTCGTCGACGTCCCTCTCGACGCTTGCCGACCGGCTCGCGTCCGACGCCGACGACGTCTCGGCGCGCGCCGGCGCGGTCGCCGCCGCCTCCGAGCAGATGTCCGCGAGCATCCACGAGATCGCGGTCGGCACGACCGCGGCCGCCGACGGCACCGCGCACGCGGTCGAGTCCGCCGCGACCGCGAGCGAGCGGCTGTCCGAGCTGTCCACGGTCGTGGGACGCATCGGCGCGATGAGCAAGCTCATCACGTCGATCGCCGAGCAGACGCACCTGCTGGCCCTCAACGCCACGATCGAGGCGGCGCGCGCGGGCGAGGTCGGGCGCGGCTTCGCGGTCGTCGCGGGCGAGGTCAAGTCGCTCGCGGACCGCACCCACGAGGCGATCGGCGAGATCACCGAGATGGTCGACGCGATCACCGCGACCACGGGCCGTACGGCCGACGCGATCGGCGAGATCGTGGGCCGCATCGACGACGTGCGCGAGCAGCAGGCGACCGTCGCGACGGCCGTGCAGGAGCAGTCGGCCGTCGCCGACGGCATGAGCCGCGACATCGGCGCGGTCGCGAGCGCGGCGAGCACGACCGTGCTCGCCGTCGACGAGCTCCGCGCGTCCGCCGACGGCGCGACGGCGCACGCCGCGCGGCTGCACGAGCTGTTCGGGCGCTGAGACCGGGCCGGCTCCCTCGCCCCCCGGGGGAGCCGGTCCCGCAGCGCCCGCCGTCCACCGTGGGACCGCGACGGGCGCGCGGCGCAGCTCCTCGGCGCACCGCGCCGCGACCACCGTCTCCTCGTCGGCTCCACGCCTGCGCCGAACCCGGGGCGCGACAGCCCGGTCACCTCTCTCGCGTCCGCGCTGCAGGACGAGCCGCGGCCCACGGCCGACTTGCCCCGTCCCTCTGACCTGCGCGACCATCCGGCGATGACGACGATGTCCGCGCGAAAGACCGGCGCAGGGGTCGCTGCCCTGCTGCTCGTGCTGGCCGCCTGCACCGGCGGCTCCGACGCTGCGGCGCCGACGCCGACGCCGACCCGGGTCGCACCGGGCGGCTCGGGCACCGTCGACCTCGACGACCGCACGTTCACCCTCGACGTCCCCTCCGGGTACGACGCCACCGCACCTGCGCCCCTGGTCGTGTCGCTGCACGGCTACTCGGAGGTCGGGGCGAGCACGGCCACCTACCTCGGCCTGCGCGACCAGTCGGAGGAGAAGGGCTACCTGCTGGCCTACCCGGAGGGCCTCGTCGACAGGGCGGGCAAGCAGTACTGGAACGCGACACCCGCCTGCTGCTCCTTCGACGGCGTCGACCCCGACGACGACGCCTTCCTGACCCGCGTCATCGAGACGGTCCAGGAGCAGTACGCGGTGGACCCGAAGCGGGTCTTCGTCATCGGGCACTCGAACGGCGGGTTCATGGCGCTACGCATGGCGTGCCACCACCCGGACCTGATCGCCGCGGCCGTGTCGGTCGCCGGTGCGAACGACGCCGATCCGTCGGGGTGCACCCCCGGCCGGCCCGTCAGCGTCCTGCAGGTGCAGGCCGACACCGACGAGGTCATCAGCTACGCGGGCGGCAGCGTCGGCCCGGGGGCACCCTACCCGGGGGCCGAGCAGACGGTCGCGGACTGGCGAGCGATCGACGAGTGCGACACCGACGCGACGCAGGGCACCGCGGACTACGAGTCGACGCTGCCCGGCCCCGAGACCGTCACCAGCAGCTGGTCCTGCTCCCAGGGCACCGAGGTCGCTCTGTGGACGATCGTGGGCGGCACGCACGGCCCGACGTGGTCGGACGCGTTCGCCCCCGACGTGACCGCCTGGATGCTGGCGCACGGACGCGGCGCTTGACGTCCATCGACCCGCACCGCGACGGCCCCGCGGTCGAGCCCGTCCGCGAGGTCGCGCAGGTGGTGCCGAGCGACCCGACCACGTCCGCCGCGTGCTCGACCGGCCCGTCGTCGAACGTCTCGACGTGAGGGACGGCTTCGGCCGACCCCTGGACGCACGAAGAGCCCGCCGTGACCGGCGGGCTCTTCGTGACTCACTCTCTGCGACGCTGCTCCCTCGTGTGCAGGACCCGAGTCAGAGCGTCATGGTGGAGCTGAGGGGATTCGAACCCCTGACCTTCTCATTGCGAACGAGACGCGCTACCAACTGCGCCACAGCCCCTTGAAGCGGGATCACACTAGCACCCCGCGGGCCCCACGACGAAACCGAGCCGCGCCGTCGCGACGCACGTCACACGCGTGCGCGGCGACCCGGCTCCGTCGCCTACTGCCCCGCCGCGCGGCGGCGCGCGAGCACCGCGTTGAGGTCGATGCTGCCGGTCGTCTCCGCGACCGGCTCGGCCACCGTCTCGGCCGCGGGGGCGGCCGTGTCGCCCGTGGGCGCGTCGACCGGCCGGCGCGCGGTCGACGCGTCCGCGTCACCCTCGCCGAGCGGCGCGGGGTCGCGACGCGGCGCGGACGCCTTCATCGTGTACGTCGGGCGCGGCACGGGCACCGGCGACCACGCGTCCTCGTCCTGCGACGCACCGTCGACCGCGGGCACGGCCTCGGTCGCGGTGCCCTGCGCGTCCCGGCGCACGACCGGCACCTGGCCGGTCGCGTGGCGCGCGGGCCCGCTCGACTCGCCGCGGTCGGCGACGATGCGCTCGAACACCTCGGTGTGCGCGTCCGAGGGCCGCACGGCGTACCCGGTGACGAGCGGCACGGGCGCCTCGAGGTCCGTCGCGGTGCGCGCGACGGGGGTCGCCCC
>JAEYNO010000117.1 GCA_023412515.1 Actinomycetes bacterium | reverse complement strand
TCAAGAGCGAGGACGTCAAGTTCGTCGACGTGCGTTTCTGTGACCTGCCCGGCGTGATGCAGCACTTCAACGTCCCGGCCCAGTCGCTGGACGCCGACTTCTTCACGGACGGCCAGATGTTCGACGGCTCGTCCATCCGCGGTTTCCAGGCGATCCACGAGTCCGACATGAAGCTCGTGCCGGACGTCACGACGGCCTACGTCGACCCGTTCCGCACGGAGAAGACGCTCAACATCAACTTCCACATCGTCGACCCGTACACCGACGAGCCGTACAGCCGCGACCCCCGTCAGGTCGCCGCGAAGGCCGAGGCGTACCTGAAGTCGACCGGCATCGCGGACACCGCCTACTTCGCTCCCGAGGCCGAGTTCTACATCTTCGACGACATCCGCTTCGAGACGAAGCAGAACGCGTCGTACTACTACATCGACTCCATCGAGGCCGCCTGGAACACCGGCCGCGTCGAGGAGGGTGGCAACCTGGGGCACAAGACGCCGTACAAGGGCGGCTACTTCCCCGTCCCGCCGGTCGACCACTTCGCCGACCTGCGCGACCAGATCTCGCTGCAGCTGGACGCGCTCGGCCTCGGTGTCGAGCGTGCCCACCACGAGGTCGGCACCGCCGGCCAGGCGGAGATCAACTACCGCTTCGACGAGCTCGCCAAGTCGGCCGACAAGGTCCAGCTCTTCAAGTACGTCGTGAAGAACGTGGCGCACGCCGCAGGCAAGACGGCGACGTTCATGCCGAAGCCACTGTTCGGCGACAACGGCTCGGGCATGCACGTGCACCAGTCGCTGTGGAAGGACGGCGAGCCGCTGTTCTTCGACGAGAAGGGCTACGGCGGCCTGTCGGACATCGCCCGCTGGTACATCGGCGGCCTGCTCAAGCACGCGCCGTCGCTGCTCGCGTTCACCAACCCCACGGTGAACTCGTACCACCGCCTGGTGCCGGGCTTCGAGGCGCCGGTCAACCTGGTCTACTCGGCCCGCAACCGCTCGGCGTGCATCCGCATCCCCGTCACGGGCTCGAACCCCAAGGCCAAGCGCGTCGAGTTCCGCGTGCCGGACCCGTCGTCGAACCCGTACCTCGCGTTCGCCGCCATGCTCATGGCCGGCCTCGACGGCATCCAGAACCGCATCGAGCCGCCCGAGCCGGTCGACAAGGACCTCTACGAGCTGCCCCCCGAGGAGCACGCGCTCATCCAGCAGGTCCCGGGCTCGCTCGCCGAGGTGCTCGACAACCTCGAGGCCGACCACGACTGGCTGACGGCCGGCAACGTGTTCACGCCGGACCTCATCCGCACGTGGATCGACTACAAGCGGTCCGCCGAGGTCGACCCGATCCGGCTGCGCCCGCACCCGCACGAGTTCGAGCTGTACTACGACGTCTGATCGTCAGGTGTCACGGCTGCTCCCGTGAGCGCCTGACCTGCAGGAAAGCACCCCCGTCGCCCTCGAGGCGACGGGGGTGCTCCGCTGTCCGGGCCGGGGGGCCGCGGCGTCCCGGACCCGGTGCCGCTCAGTACCGGAAGTGCGAGACCCGCGCGCGCAGGTCCTCCGACGTGCGGGCCATCTCGCCGATCGCGGCGCCCATCTGGTTGAGGGTCTCCGACGACGAGCTCGCGGCGGTGGCGACGCCCGTGATGTTCGTGGCGATCTCCCCCGAGCCCGCGGCCGCCTCGCCGACCGAGCGCGACATCTCGGTGGTCGTGGCCGTCTGCTCCTCGACCGCCGAGGCGATCGTCAGCTGGTAGTCGTTGATCGACGCGATGATCTCGGCGATCTCGCCGATCGCACCGACCGCGCCGGACGTGTCGGTCTGGATGGCCTCGACGCGCCGCACGATGTCCTCGGTGGCCTTCGCGGTCTCCTGCGCGAGCTCCTTGACCTCCCCGGCCACGACCGCGAAGCCCTTGCCCGCCTCGCCCGCGCGGGCCGCCTCGATCGTCGCGTTGAGCGCCAGCAGGTTCGTCTGCTCCGCGATCGAGGTGATGACCTTGACGACGTTGCCGATCTCCTGCGACGAGGACCCCAGGCGCGAGACCTGCTCGTTGGTCGCCGCGGCGGCGTCGGTGGCCTGGCCCGCGACCTTGGCCGCCTGCGACGCGTTCTGGGCGATCTCACGGATCGAGGCGCCCATCTGCTCGGCGCCGGCGGCGACGGACTGCACGTTGCGCGACACCTGCTCGGCCGCGGCCGCCACGACGCCCGCCTGGGCCGACGTCTCGTCGGAGCCCGCGACGACCTGGGTCGACGCTGCGGCGAGCTCCTCGGCCGCCGACGCGACGGTGTGCGCGGACTCCGCGACGCCGGACACGACCTCGCGCAGGCTGGTCTGCGCGAGGTCCAGCGACCGCGCCATGTCGCCGAGCTCGTCGGTGCTGCGCACGTGCGCGGTGTGCGTGAGGTCCCCGTCCGCCATGGCCTCGAGCGCCGTGCGCACCTCGCCGGCGTCCAGCGCGAGCCGCCGCGCGACCCGCAGGCCCACCACCACGACGACGGTCAGGCCGAGCAGCAGCACGCCGACCACGGTCGCCAGCGTGCGGTTGACGTTGGCGCCCGACGCGACGGCATCAGCGTCGGCGGCCGCGGCGACGGCCGCGTTCTCGGCCGCGATCGCGTCGGCGCCGATCGTCGTCTGCGGCAGGATCGCGGCGCGGTAGAACGCCGCGGCACCGGCGACGTCGCCCTCGTCCGCCATCGGGAACAGCTCGTCCTTGGCGAGGCCGACCATCTCGGTCCACGCGCCCTCGAACGCCGCGAACGCGGCCGCGTCGGCCGCGTGGTCCTCGTACTCCGCGAGCTGCTCGGCGATCGTCGCGACGTAGCCGTCGAGCTGGTCGCGCAGGTCGCCACGGACCTGCTCGGAGGCCGCCGGGTACTCGACCATGCGGGCCCGCCCGGCCTGGAAGGCACGCGCGAGGTCGCTGACCTGGCTCAGCTGGGCGACGTTCGCGCTGGTCCGCTCGACGTCGCCGCGCAGCTGCGTCAGGCCCAGCGCGGCGGACACCACCACCACGACGCCGACGAGGCCCGCGGCCGCGAGCAGCCCGAGGACCTTCCCGGCGATGGACAGACGGCGACCGCGGCGACGGGGGTGCGGGGCGACGGAAGGGTGCGACATGGGTCTCCTGACGGTGGGCCGCGACGGCGCGCGACAGCGACCGCACACGGAGGGGGTTCACCTCTCCATCGGTTGCCCCGGGCGAACGGTGAGCGCTCGTGGACCGCCGACCCGCGCCGACACCGGTCCGGGTCGACGCCGTCCCTCGCGTCAGCCGTAGAACACGCGCTCAACGACGGCCCGCGCGCGGCGCGCACCGCGCAGGTAGGCGTCCTCGAGCTCGGCGCCCGACCCCGGGGGCATGCCCAGGACGCGGGACACGCCCGCGAGCGCGACCCTGTCGTGCGGCAGGACGTCGGCGTGCGCGCCCTCGGCGCGGCCGGTCCACAGCACGTTGGCGTCCCGGATGCGCGACGCGAGCTCCCACGCCTCGCGCAGCACTGTCGCGTCGTCGGCGTCGAGCAGCCCGGCGTCGGTGGCGGCGCTGAGCGCGTCGAGGGTCGACGTCGTCCGGAGCGCCGGCACCGCGTGCGCGTGCTGCAGCTGCAGCAGCTGCGCCGTCCACTCGACGTCGCTGATGCCGCCACGGCCGAGCTTGAGGTGGCGGGTCGGGTCGAGGCCGCGCGGCAGCCGTTCGGCCTCCACGCGGGCCTTGATGCGGCGCACCTCGCGGACCGCCGCGGGGTCGAGCCCGCCCTCGGGGTAGCGCAGCGGGTCGACGAGCGCGACGAACCGCTCCCCCAGCCCGGTGTCCCCCGCGACCGGCCGGGCCCGCAACAACGCCTGGCTCTCCCACGTCGCGGACCAGCGCGCGTAGTATTCGGCGTACGCGTCGAACGAGCGCGCGAGCGGGCCGTTGCGCCCCTCGGGGCGCAGGTCCGCGTCCACGCTCAGCGCGGGCTCCGGCCCGACCGAGCCGAGCAGCTGCCGCAGCTGCGACGCGACCGCGACCGCGAACTGCTGCGCGGCCTGCGGGTCCGTGCCCGGCTCCGGGTCGTGCACGAACAGCACGTCGGCGTCGGACGAGTACCCCATCTCCCGGCCGCCCATGCGCCCCATCGCGACGACGAGCAGGCGCGTCGGGCTCGCGTCGAGCCCCGCGGCGGCGCGCGCCTCGGCCTCGGCGACGCGCAGCGTGCCCGCGAGGACGGCGTCGGCCGCGTTCGTGAGGCTGTGCGACGCGCGCACGCCCGTCGTGCCGCCGAGCACGTCGGCGACCGCGGTCCGGGCGAGCTCGCGACGGCGCAGCGCGCGCAGCGCCGTCACGGCCGGCACGGGCTCGGTCGCACGGCGCAGCACGGCGTCGGCCTCCGCGACGAGCCGCTCGGCGGACCGCGGCGCGAGCTCGGCGTCGTCGTCGAGCCACGTCACGGAGTTCGGCGAGCGCGACAATGCGTCGGCCGCGTAGCGCGAGGTCGACAGGACCTGCGCGAGGCGCTGCCCCGCGGTCCCGGAGTCGCGCAGCAGCTTGAGGTACCAGTGGGTCGAGCCGAGCTGCTCGGACAGCCGCCGGAACGCGAGCAGCCCGGCGTCGGGGTCGGCGCCCTCCGCGAACCACCCGAGCATGACCGGCAGCAGCTGCCGCTGGATCGCCGCCCGCCGCGAGACGCCCTCGGAGAGCGCCGCGATGTGCCGGACCGCGCCCGCCGGGTCGCGGTAGCCGATGGCCGCGAGGCGCGCACGCTGCGCCTCGGGCGCGAGGCTCGCCTCCTCGGTCGACAGGCGCGCCGTCGCCGGCAGCAGGGGCCGGTAGAACAGCTCCTCGTGCAGACGCCGGACCTCGCGGCGCGTGGTGCGCCACCGCTCCAGCAGCCCTTCGGGCCCCTCGATGCGCATCCGCATGGTCCGGGCCAGCCGCCGCAGGTCGGCCTCCGCCGTCGGCACGAGGTGCGTGCGCTGCAGTCGGTACAGCTGGATGCGGTGCTCCATCATGCGCATCCAGCGGTAGCAGACCGCGAGCTGCGCGGCGTGCTCGCGACCGACGTAGCCGCCGGCCGCGAGCGCCGCGAGCGCCGTGAGCGTCGACGGGCTGCGGATCGACTCGTCGGCGCGCCCGTGCACGAGCTGCAGCAGCTGCACCGTGAACTCGACGTCGCGCAGGCCGCCCGCGCCGAGCTTGAGCTGCCGGTCCGCCTCGGCGCGCGGGATGTGCGCCTCGACGCGGCGCCGCATGGCCTGCGCGTCCTCGACGAAGTGGTCGCGCTGCACGGCCCCCCACACGAACGGGTTGACCGTCTCGACGTACGCGCGACCGAGGGCCGCGTCCCCGGCGAGCGGCCGCGCCTTGAGCAGCGCCTGGAACTCCCACGTCCTGGCCCACCGCTCGTAGTACGCCCGGTGGCTCGCGAGGGTCCGCACGAGCGGACCGTCCTTGCCCTCGGGGCGCAGGGCGGCGTCGACCGGCCACAGCGCGGGCTCGCCCGCGGGCGCCGAGCACGCGCGCGCGAGCCCGGCGG
>JAEYNO010000091.1 GCA_023412515.1 Actinomycetes bacterium | reverse complement strand
CGGGCGCCTGCGGGCCGTCGCGCACGCCATCCGCGCCTGGGCGCGCCGGCGCCCTGGCCGCTACCAGGCCGTGCAGGGCGGCTGGCTGTCGCACGAGGACGCGGGCGAGGTCCGCGCCGCGAGCCTGCGCGCGGTCGAGAGGCTCGCGGACCTCGTCGCCGACCTGGGCGTGCCGCCCGAGCGACACGTCGACGCCGTGCGCGCCGTGCGGGCGGGCGTGCACGGGTTCGTCGTGCTCGAGCTCGAGGGCGGCTTCGGCATGACGCAGGACGTCGACGCGAGCTTCGCGTACCTCGTCGACGGGCTGGTCGCGGGGCTGCGTCGCGCGGCGGACGGCGCCTGAGCCCGCCCGCCGCGCGCGGACGTCAGCGGGCCAGCACGTCCCGCAGCCAGCGCAGCTGCGCGTCGACCTGGAAGCCCTGCCCGCCCTCGTGCTCGTTGAACTCGTAGACCTCGATGGCCTGCGCCGGGCGCTCGGGCGCGAGCGTGCCGTAGTGGTTGTACGCCGCGAACACGGTGGACGGCGGGCAGATCGGGTCGCGCAGCGCGACCGAGAAGAGCGTCGGCGCGGTGGCGCGGCGCCCCAGGTGCACGCCGTCGAGGTACGACAGCGTGCGCATCGCGGCGTCCTTGTGGTCGCGGTGCACCGCGAGGTACGTGACGACCTCGTGGTAGGGGTCGGTGTCGACCAGCGCGATCGCGCGCGGCACGTGGCACAGGAACGGCACGTCGGGCATGACGCCCGCGAGCCCCTCCGTGAGCCCGGCGACCGCGAGCGTGATGCCGCCGCCCTGCGACCCGCCCGTGACGACCACGCGCTCGGGGTCGACGCCCGGCAGCGAGCGCACGGCCTCGACCGCGCGCACGCCGTCGGTGAACACGCGCCGGTAGTAGTGGTCCGCGGGGTCGAGGATCCCGCGCGTCATGAACCCGGGCGCCTGCGGGCCCGCGCCGACGGGGTCGGGCGTATCGCCGCCGCTCCCCCAGCGCGACCCCTGGCCGCGCGTGTCCATGAGCAGGTGCACGTACCCGGCGGCCGCCCACGCGAGCCGCTCGTGCGGGCGCCCGCGCCCGCCGCCGTAGCCGATGAACTCGACGACCGCGGGCAGCGACGACCCGCCCGTGGCCGAGCCCGCGGGGCGCGTCACCCACGCCTTGACGGGGTGCCCGCCGAACCCCGCGAACGTCACGTCCTCGACGTCGACCAGCAGCAGCCCCGCGTCGTACGGCTCGCGGCGCACGTCCAGGTCGAACGCGCGCGTCTCCGCGAGCGTCGTCGCCCAGAACTCGTCGAGGTCGGCGGGCTCGTCGAGCTCGGGCAGGTAGCGCTCGAGCTCGGGCAGGGGCAGGTCGTACAGCGCCATCGCGGGTGCTCCTCCGGGCAGTGGCCCGGGAAGGGGGCACCCGGGGCCGGGGCAGCGATGCTAGCGCGGACGCAAGCGCTTCCCGGACGCCGCACCGCGGACCGCCGCGGACGGTGCGCCACCCGGGCGACGCACCGTCCGCGCAGGTCGGCGGGGCCCCGCCGGTCTCCGCGTCAGCGCGCGAGGAACCCCAGCAGGTCGTGGCGCGTGAGCACGCCCACCGGCCGGCCGTCGTCGACCACCATGAGCGCGTCGGCCTTCTCGAGCGCGGCGCGCGCGGCGTCGACCGGCTCGCCCGAGCCGATGAGCGGCAGCGGCGCGGACATGTGCGCGTCGACGCGGTCCGCGAGCGACGCCGCGCCGGAGAACACCGCGTCGAGCAGCTCGCGCTCGCTCACCGCACCCGCGACCTCGCCGATCATGACGGGCGGCTCGGCGCCGACCACGGGCATCTGCGAGACGCCGTACTCGCGCAGGATCTCGATCGCGTCGCGCACGGTCTCGGTGGGGTGCGTGTGGACCAGCGCGGGCAGGTCGCCGCCCTTGGTGCGCAGCACGTCGGCGACCGTCGCGCCCTCGCCGCCCGCGAGGAAGCCGTACGAACGCATCCACGAGTCGTTGAAGATCTTCGACATGTAGCCGCGGCCGCTGTCGGGCAGGATCACGACGTACACCGCGCGGGCCGCCGCGGCGGGGTCGCGCTCCTGCAGGGCCCGGGCGTGCCGCAGCGTCGCCTCGACGGCCATGCCGCACGAGCCGCCGACCAGCAGGCCCTCCTCGCGCGCCAGCCGCCGCGTCATCGCGAACGAGTCGGCGTCCGAGACCGCGATGATCTCGTCCGGCACCGACGGGTCGTACGCGGACGGCCAGAAGTCCTCGCCGACGCCCTCGACCAGGTAGGGGCGCCCGTCCCCGCCCGAGTACACCGAGCCCGCGGGGTCGGCGCCGACCACGACGACGCGGCCGCCGTCGGCCTGCGCGCGGTCCGCCGACGCGTCGTGCAGGTAGCGGCCCGTGCCCGTGATGGTGCCGCCCGTGCCGACCCCCGCGACGAGGTGCGTGATCCGCCCCTCGGTGTCGGCCCAGATCTCGGGGCCCGTGCTCGCGTAGTGGCTCGCCGGCCCGTTCGGGTTGGCGTACTGGTTGGGCTTCCATGCGCCCGGCGTCTGCGCCGTGATGCGATCCGACACCGAGTAGTACGAGTCCGGGTGGTCGGGCGGCACGGCCGTCGGGGTGACGACGACCTCGGCGCCGTACGCGCGCAGCACGTCGCGCTTGTCCTGGCTGACCTTGTCGGGGCAGACGAAGACGCAGCGGTACCCCTTGCGCTGCGCGACGAGCGCGAGGCCGACGCCCGTGTTGCCGGACGTCGGCTCGACGATCGTGCCGCCGGGCTGCAGCTCGCCCGAGGCCTCGGCGGCCTCGATCATGCGCAGCGCGATGCGGTCCTTCACCGACCCGCCGGGGTTCATGTACTCGACCTTCGCCAGGATCGTGGCGGTCAGGCCGGTGGTCACGGACGAGAGCCGCACGAGCGGGGTGCCGCCGACGAGCTCGGAGATGTGCTGGGCGTACTTCACACGCCCGATCCTCTCATCGTCCCGCCAGCGGCAGCGGGGCGCCGACCAGCTCCTCGACCTCGGCGAGGTCCACGCCCTGGCCCCACTGCGAGAAGAACGTCGTCGCGGTGCCCGAGTATGCCTGCCCGTCGCCGCCCACGGCGTCGCCCGTGACGTCCATGCGGACGGTCGGGCCGGCGACGTCGGTCCAGACGACGAGCTCGGTGGTGGTCGCGGGGATCGCGGCGACCGGCTGGAACGGGGCGTCGGCGCGGACGGGCCACAGCGTCGTCGTCGTGCCGTCGGCGAGCTCGACCTCGGCGCGCTCCCCCACGGTGAACCCGGGGGCCGCCGTGATCATCGCGTACGTCATCTCGGGCGAGCTCGTGGCGCGGTAGAGCTCGACGCCGTCGGCCGCGAACATCTGCTCGGTCGACCCGCCCGGGTCGGCCTGCACCCACGCGCCGTCGGTCGACAGCCACCCGGTGTCGGGCGTGACGGCGACGGTGGGCGCGCCGTCGCGCGTCCCGATCGCGTAGAGCCCGCCGTCGACGAGCGCCCAGCGCTGGTCGGCCACGTGGTCGGCCTGGTGGATCTCGAAGCGGCCGCTGCCGGCGGCGCGGACGAAGTCCGTGAGGCACGCGGCGAGGTCGGCGCTCGCGATCTGCGCGCCCGTCTCGAGCGTGATCGCGGCGCACGACGCGGGCACGACGGGCCCGGCGGGCGGCTCGGGGGACGCCGCGGGCGAGGCC
>JAEYNO010000084.1 GCA_023412515.1 Actinomycetes bacterium | reverse complement strand
GCAGCGCGACGCCCAGCGCCCCCGCCGCGGGCAGCAGCACCACCAGGTCGCCCGCCTGCGGGCGCGCGAACCACACGAGCAGCGGCGGCAGCAGCAGCCCGCTCACTGCCTCGCCCGACGCGAGCTGCCCGAGCTCGCGGCGCACCGCCGCGGGGGAGCGGCGGACGCCGCGGCGCGCTGCGCGAGGGTGCGAGGGAAGCGCAGGACGTCTGGACACCCGACCACCTTGCCACCCGGGCCGTGTCGTGCCCGACGCGGCGGGGCACGACACGCGTGGTCGGCCGGTGCGTCCAGTCAGGGGTCGACGACGAGCGGCTGGGGGCACCGCCGCGTGCGCTGAAACGGCTCTTCGCTCTGTGCACTATGCCGCACGGAAATCGACGACCAAAACGCCCGCGCGCGAGCCGCGGTCTCCGCTACCGTGGCCAGCATGACGCCGACGTCAAGGATTCCTGCATCGGTGGCGGTTATCGGCATCGGCGTGATGTGGATCGTCGCAGGGTGCTCGCAGCCCGCAGACGGTGTCGGCTACGCCCAGGTGTCGGACCTTTCAGACGCGCAGATGGCCACGCACTTTACGGCCGCGCCGGAGAGGATCAAGGCGCGACTCGGGGTCACGCCTTCTGGGTGCGTGACGATCCGAATGGACGGCGTCGAGCATGTGCCGTTGTGGCCAGAGGGCACTCGTGTGACGGAGGACCGGGCTGAGCCCGGGGCCTACGTCGTCGAACTACCTGGTGGGTCGACGCTGCGCACGGGCGAGCGCGTCGAGGCGCTGGTTGTCGTCGACGACAGCGCGCTGTCGTTCGACGACGAGGACGCGCCGGTGAGCAAGGTCGGCGGTGTTATCGACTTCTGCGCGCCAGAGGCGGTACCCGTGGCGTTCTTCGACGCGACAGCGATCAAACCCCTCGTCGACTGACGCGGGTCTCTTCGTCGGAGTGGAGCCAGAGTGAGAAAGCGAAGTTCTTCGATCCGCACGCTGCTCTCGGTGGTTGCTGTGGCCGTGGGTCTGGTGTTGATCGGTCCAGGTGTTGCGCACGGTGCCGAGAAGGTGCTGAGCGTCACGCCGTACGCGCAGGAGAAGTCCAACTGGTGCTGGGCGGCGGCATCGAAGATGATCGTGAAGTTTCAGACAGGCAAGGTCGTCCCCCAGTGCACGCTGGTGAAGAACGGCAAGGGCACGTCCGCGTGCGCCAACGTGACGGGGGCGAAATCGAACGTGATGAACGCTCTGTCGAAGAACGGGGTGAACCCTGGTGTCGAGCGCCAGCTCGACTGGGGGACCGTCGTCGGCGAGATGAACTCGAGCCGCCCCGTGTACAGCTCGATCATCTGGTCCGGCGGTGGCGGGCACGCTCATGTCATCCGGGGCTACTACGACACCGGGTACTCCTACGGCGTCTCGTACGTGGACCCGCAGTCGGGGACCACCACGTCGAGGGAGTGGGGCAGCTACGTGTCCAACTCGTCGTGGAAGACGGGCACCGGCTTGATCCACCTGACGAAGAAGTGAGGGAGACCATGTCGTCCCGTGTTCGCGTGTTGCCGGTCGCAGTCACGGCGCTGATCCTCGGACTGGCGGTTGCACCCCCGGCCGCGGCTGAAGGTGCGCCTGACGAGGTCGTCACATGGTTCGCCCACGAGGCTCCGGGGGTGGCGGCGGACGTGCTGGAGGAGCGTGCCGTCGACATCGATCCGTCGGCTGCGCGGACGAGTGTCTTCGCCGTCGGTGAGCCCGTCGTGCTGCATCGATGGAGCCAGGAGTTCTTCGAAGGCGAGTCCCTTGAGCCGCTGGTGGTCAGCGGTGAATGGGCAGCCCCTCTGTACCGTGACGGGTCGGTCGTGGGCACCATCGCCGCGACGCTGGAGACGGGCTCAGTCCGGTTCTCCTACGTCGACGACGACGCGGACGCGGGGCGCGCTCTGGCAGCTCACCCCTCGGCGCCCGTCGTGCAGGACCCGCAGCTCGGCGGTCTCCTCGCGGTCGAGCAGGACGGAGCGGTCGAGGATCTGTCGCGCGGTGCAGGTGCAGCCCTGGAAGAGGTCGGGGACATCCAGGAGCTGCGGTCCGCCGTGCTTGAGGCTCACGAACCGGACCTTCAGGCCTTCCCGGCTGACGGTGGCTCCGGTGGCGCCCGTGACGATGGCGGCCTGAGGGCTGCGGCCGGTCTCGTGCTAGTCGTCGGCGGCCTTGCGGCGCTGACGCGTCAGCGGTCCCTCGGGTCCGTTGCCCGACGATCGAAGGGTCGACCCGTGATGTGACCCGCGTGGACGTCGGCGCGGGGACGAGCCGATGATCCATCACGCGTCCGCGGTTCTCGTGCCCCGGAACGCCGCGAGCCGCCCCCCCGGTGTCGGCGGGACGGCTCGCGGTGGTGGTGCGCCCGAAAGGATTCGAACCTTCGACCTTCTGCTCCGGAGGCAGACGCTCTATCCGCTGAGCTACGGGCGCGCAGCGAGCACCGAGACTACCAGCCCGCGGGCGGGTGCTCCGACCCGTGGACGGGTGCGCGCGTCAGGCGTCCTCGAGCAGTCCCGACAGGTACGCGCTGGTCTCGCTCGCGGCGCGCTCGGGGTTGCCCGCGACGATCGCCTCGACCAGCGAGTCGTGCGCGTCGTCGGCGTGCGAGTCGGTGACGAAGTTGAAGCGGATGTTGTCGCCGATGGCCTCGAGCAGGTTGTCGTAGAGCGACTGCAGCACCGGGTTGCCGGACGTCCGGACGATGGACCGGTGCAGCTCGAGGTCGGTCGCGACCATCGCGTCGAGGTCGCCGCCCTCGTACGCGCGGGCGCGCGCGTCGCGCTTGGCCAGCAGGTCGGACGCGTCGGTCGCGGTGCGGCGGCGGGCCGCGAGGCGCGCGGCCTCCATCTCGAGCGCGCGGCGCACCGACACGACGTCGCGCTGCCGGGCGTCGGCGATCTGCCGGCCCATCGTCACGGCCATCTCGGAGCGCGACAGCACGTACGTGCCCGAGCCCTGGCGGCGTTCCACAAGCCCGGCGTGCACGAGCGACTGCACGGCCTCGCGCACGGTGTTGCGGCCCACGCCCAGCAGCTCGACGAGCGCCGGCTCCGGCGGGATGCGCGAACCCACGGCCCACTCGCCCGAGCTGATGCGCGACCGCAGCGCCTCGACGGCGGTGTCGATCAGTCCCGTGCGTCGTGCCATGGGCGGTGTCTCCTCGTGTCCAGGGGGGTGCCGCCGGCTGCGACGACCACGGCGCCCCTGCCCGAGTCAACACGTCCGACGACCGGGGGACCAGTCCCGCGACCTCCGGGGTGTCGGCGGCGTGTCGCGGACGGCGGTCGACGGGCGGAACGCCGGGCTCGGTGGTCCGGCGGTTCCCCTACCCTGGGAGGGTGACTCCCGACCAGCTCGCCGACGCACTGCGCGGCGCTCTCGTGCACGCCGTCGACGACGGCACGTTCGCCCTCGACCCGGCCGCGGTCCCGGCCCGTGTGCACATCGAGCGACCCCGCCAGCGCGAGCACGGCGACTGGTCGACGAACGTCGCGCTGCAGCTCGCCAAGAAGGCCGGCAGCAACCCGCGCGCGTTCGCCGAGGAGCTCGCGCGCCGACTCACCGACGTGCCCGGCATCGCGGCCGTCGAGATCGCGGGCCCGGGGTTCCTCAACATCCGCCTCGACGCGGCTGCCGCGGGCGAGCTCGCGCGCGGCATCGTCGAGCAGGGCGAGGCGTACGGACGCAACGACACGTTCGCGGGCGTGCGGGTCAACCTCGAGTTCGTGTCCGCGAACCCGACGGGCCCGATCCACATCGGCGGGGTGCGCTGGGCGGCGGTCGGCGACGCGCTCGCGCGCGTGCTGCAGGCGTCGGGCGCCGACGTGGCCCGCGAGTACTACTTCAACGACCACGGCGTGCAGATCGACAAGTTCGCGCGCTCGCTCGTGGCGCGCGCGCGGGGCCTCGAGGCGCCCGAGGACGGGTACGGCGGCCAGTACATCACCGAGATCGCCGACCAGGTCGTGGCCGACGCGCTCGCGGCCGGCGAGCCCGACCCGCGCACGCTGCCGGACGACGAGGCGCGCGAGGCGTTCCGCGCGCGCGGCGTCGAGCTGATGTTCGCCGAGATCAAGCAGTCGCTGCACGACTTCGGCGTGGACTTCGACGTGTACTTCCACGAGGACTCGCTGCACGAGTCGGGTGCGGTCGACCGCGCGATCGCGCGCCTGCGCGACGCGGGCCACGTGTTCGAGGCGGACGGTGCGACGTGGCTGCGCACGACCGACTTCGGTGACGACAAGGACCGCGTCATCGTGAAGTCGGACGGCGAGGCCGCGTACATCGCGGGCGACATCGCCTACTACCTCGACAAGCGCGAGCGCGGCTTCGACCGCGTGTTCATCATGCTGGGCTCCGACCACCACGGGTACGTGGGCCGCATGATGGCCGTGTGCGCGGCGTTCGGCGACACGCCGCACGTCAACCTCGAGCTGCTCATCGGCCAGATGGTCAACCTCGTCAAGGACGGCGCGCCCGTGCGCATGTCCAAGCGCGCGGGCACGGTCCTGACGATCGACGACCTCGTCGACGCGGTCGGCGTCGACGCCGCGCGCTACGCGCTGTCGCGCTCGTCGTCGGACCAGCCGATCGACCTCGACCTCGACCTGCTGGCCAAGGCCACCAACGAGAACCCCGTGTTCTACGTGCAGTACGCGCACGCGCGCACGGCCGCCGTGGCGCGCAACGCCGCCGAGGCGGGCGTGCGCCGCGAGGACGGGTTCGACGCGTCGCTGCTCGACCACGACTCCGAGGGCGTGCTGCTGGGCCTGCTCGCGGACTTCCCGCGGGTCGTCGCGCAGGCGGCCGACCTGCGCGAGCCGCACCGCGTCGCGCGGTACGCCGAGGACGTCGCGGGTGCGTACCACAAGTGGTACGACCAGAAGCGTCGCGTCGTGCCGTGGGGCGACGAGGAGCTCACCGACGCGCACCGCACGCGCCTGTGGCTCAACGACGCGACGCGCCAGGTGCTCGCGAACGCGCTCGCGCTGCTCGGGGTGAGCGCGCCGGAGCGCATGTGACGCGCGACGAGGCGACGGCCGACGGCGGCGCGCCGCTCGGGCTGCCGTGGTCGACGGGCGTCGTGCGCGGCGCCGACGGGGCGGTGCGCGTCGCGGACGTCGACGTGCGCGACCTCGCGGCGGCGCACGGCACGCCCGCGTACGTGCTGGACGAGGCGGACCTGCGGGCCCGCGCCCGGGCGTACCGGTCGGCGTTCGAGGCCGCGTGCGCGCAGGTCGGCACGGGTGTCGACGTCTACTACGCGGGCAAGGCGCTGCTGACGCGCGCGGTCGCGCGCTGGGTGCACGCCGAGGGCCTGCGGGTCGACACCGCGAGCGGCGGCGAGCTCGCGGTCGCGCTCGCGGCCGGCGTCCCGGGCGCCGACCTGGGCCTGCACGGCAACAACAAGTCCGACGACGAGCTGCGCACCGCGCTCGACGCGGGCGTGGGGCGGATCATCGTCGACTCGCTCGTCGAGGTGGACCGGCTCGCGGACCTCGTGCGCGCGCACCGCGGCGAGGGCGGTGCGCCCGCCCCCGTGATGGTGCGCGTGACGACGGGCGTGCACGCGGGCGGGCACGAGTTCATCTCGACCGCGCACGAGGACCAGAAGTTCGGGCTGTCGCTCGCAGCCGTGCCCGGCGGCGGCGACAGCCCCGCGCTGGCGGCGCTGCTGCGGGTCGTCGCGCGCCCCGAGCTGCGGCTGCTCGGCATCCACTCGCACATCGGCTCGCAGATCCTCGACCCGTCGGGGTTCGCGGTCGCGGCGCAGCGCGTGCTCGCGCTGCGCGCCGAGCTGCACGCCCGCACGGGCGTACTGGTCGACGAGGTCGACCTGGGCGGCGGGTACGGCATCGCCTACCTGCCCGGCGAGGTGCCGCTCGACCCGGACCGGATCGCGAAGGAGGTCGCGCAGGCCGTGGCCGACGCGTGCCGCGACCTGGGCCAGCCGCTGCCGCGCCTGTCGATCGAGCCCGGCCGTGCGATCGTCGGTCCCGCGGGCCTCACGCTGTACACCGTGGGCACGGTCAAGCCCGTGCGTCTCGAGGACGGGCGCGTGCGCACGTACGTGTCGGTCGACGGCGGCATGAGCGACAACATCCGCCCCGCGCTGTACGGCGCGCACTACCACGCCGAGGTCGTGTCGCGGACGTCGGACGCGGCGCCCGTGCTGGCCCGCGTGGTCGGCAAGCACTGCGAGAGCGGCGACGTCGTGGTCCACGAGGTCCGGCTCCCGGGCGACGTGCGCGCGGGTGACCTGCTCGCGGTCGCGGCGACGGGCGCCTACGGGCGCTCGATGTCCTCGAACTACAACCTGCTGACGCGCCCGCCCGTGGTCGCGGTCACGGCGGGGGAGTCGCGCGTGCTCGTGCGCCGCGAGACGGTGGACGACCTGCTCGCGCTCGACGTCGCGGCCGACTGAGCCGCACCGACCCACCGCCCGGGTGCCCCGCGAGGGTGCCCGGGCGTCGTCGTCCGCGCGCACGGTCGTGCGGTGCAGGACGTGCGTCCCACCACGCCTCGGGACCGGTTTGATAGGTGAGGCTCACCTAGGTTAGGTTCGCCTCACCGACGCGTGGGCGTCGATCCCTCTCCTCGAAGGCGGTGGCCGGCGTGCGCACGCGTGCGACCCGAGCGTCCCTCGCGGCCCTCGCCGCGCTGCTCGTCGCGGTGAGCGCCGCGTGCTCGAACGGCACCGCGGCGGCGACCGGCGTCCCCGACGGCGGCCGCCGCCTCGCCGACGTCACCCCGGTCGACGACCCGCACACCCTCGAGGGGCCCGCGACGGCCGTCGTCGCCGACGCCGCCGTGCGTCCCGTCGTCGAGGACCCGGCGCCCGCGCTCCCCGTGACCGTCACCGACGCGCAGGGCACCTCCGTCACGGTCGCCGACGTCGGCCGGATCCTCGCGCTTGACGTCCACGGCACGCTGTCGCGCACGGTCTTCGAGCTCGGGCTCGGCGACCACGTGGTCGGGCGCGACGTGTCCTCGGGCTTCGCCGAGATCGCCGACCGGCCGCTCGTCACCGCGGGCGGGCACGACCTGTCCGCCGAGGCGATCCTCGACCTCGCGCCCACCGTCGTCGTCACCGACACGACCCTCGGCCCCTGGGACGTCGTGCTGCAGGTGCGCGACGCGGGCATCCCCGTGGTCGTCGTCGACGCGCACCGCGACGTCGCGGGCGTCGGCGACCTCGTGCGCCAGGTCGCGGCCGCGCTCGGCGTCGTCGACGCGGGCGAGCGGCTCGCGCAGCGCGCGCAGTCCGAGATCGACGCGAAGGTCGAGCAGATCGCCGCCGTCGCGCCCGCCGACCCCGCGCGGCGCCTGCGGATCATGTTCCTGTACGCGCGCGGCCAGGCCGGCGTCTACTACCTGTTCGGGGAGGGCTCTGGCGCCGACTCGCTCGTCGAGGCGGTCGGCGGCGTCGACGTCGCCCGCGAGATCGGCTGGCAGGGCATGCGCCCGCTCAACGACGAGGGCCTCGTCGCCGCGGCCCCCGACGTCATCCTCATGATGACCGACGGCCTCGCGTCCGTCGGCGGCGTCGACGGGCTGCTCGAGCGGCTGCCCGCGATCGCCTCGACGCCCGCGGGCGAGCACCGCCGGGTCGTCGACATGGCCGACGCGCAGGTGCTGTCGTTCGGGCCCGCGACCGCCGACGTGCTCGACGCGCTCGCGGTCGCGCTGTACGCGCCGGGCGAGGACGCGGCGTGAGCGTCGACGCGCGCGCCGCGACGCCCTCCGCCACGTCGCCCGCACCGGCGGTGCACGCCGCAGCGG
>JAEYNO010000074.1 GCA_023412515.1 Actinomycetes bacterium | reverse complement strand
CTCGTGACGCGCGCGCAGGAGCGCGCGCGGGAGGCCGAGCTCCTGCGCCTCGGGCTGGTCGAGGTCGAGCGCGTCGACCCGCAGCCCGGCGAGGACGTCGAGCTCGCGGCCGAGGCCGAGCGTCTCGGGCACGCCGAGGACCTGCGGGCGGCCGCGGCCGGCGCGCACGTCGCGCTCGTCGGCGACGAGGACGTGGCCGACGGCGGTGCAGCCGCGACGCTGCTCGTCGAGGAGGCACGCCGCCAGCTCGAGCAGGCGGGGCACCACGACGCCGCGCTCGCCGCGCTCGCCGTGCGCGCCGCCGAGGCCGGCTACCTGCTCGCCGACGTCGCCGCGGAGCTGTCCGCGTACGTGCAGGACCTGCAGGCGGACCCCGCGCGGCTCGACGCCGTGCAGCGACGCCGCGCCGAGCTCACGTCGCTGACGCGCAGCTACGGCGAGGACGTCGCCGCGGTGCTCGCGTGGTCGCAGGACGCGTCGCGCCGGCTCCTCGAGCTCGACGGCGGGCAGGAGCGCGTCGACGAGCTGCGCGCGCGCTGCGCCGAGCTCGACGCGACGCTCGACGACCTGGGGGCCACGATCACGTCGACGCGCACCGAGGCGGCCGCCCGGCTCGCCGCGGCGGTGACCGACGAGCTCGCGGGCCTCGCGATGGCGGGCGCGCACCTCGAGGTCGTCGTGCGACCGGCCGACGAGCCGGCCGCCCACGGCGCCGACCACGTCGAGATGCTGCTGGTGCCGCACCAGGGCGCACCCGCGCGCCCCCTCGGCAAGGGTGCGTCGGGCGGTGAGCTCTCGCGCGTCATGCTCGCGCTCGAGGTCGCGCTCGCGACGGCCGAGGGCTCGGGGGCGGCGACGCCCGGCACGTTCGTGTTCGACGAGGTGGACGCCGGTGTCGGCGGGCGTGCCGCGACGCAGATCGGTGAGCGCCTCGCGCAGCTGGCGCGCGGGACGCAGGTCCTCGTCGTCACGCACCTCGCCCAGGTCGCGGCGTTCGCCGACCGGCACCTGGTCGTGACGAAGTCGGTGGCCGACGGCGTCGACGTCGTCACGGAGTCCGACGTGCGGCAGGTCGAGGGCGAGGACCGGGTGCGCGAGCTAGCCCGGATGCTGTCCGGTCAGGACGACTCGGAGGCGGCGCGCGCGCACGCGGCCGAGCTCCTGGCCCAGTCCGTGGGACGATGACCCCCGATGAGAGTCTCCCTGCGCCGCCGCACGTCCGCGACCGATGATGCCGAGATCGTCGGACCGCTCCGCGTCGACCCCCGGACCAAGTCGCTGACCAAGCGGCTCAAGCCCGGTGACGTCGCGGTGATCGACCACCTCGACCTCGACCGCGTGTCCGCCGAGGCGCTGGTCGCGTGCCAGCCCGCCGCGGTCCTCAACGCCGCGCGCTCGACGTCCGGCCGCTACCCCAACCTCGGCCCCGAGATCCTCGTGAGCGCGGGCGTCCCGCTGGTCGACGACCTCGGCCCCGACGTCATGGCGCTCACCGAGGGTCGCGTCCTGCGCATCGTCGAGGGCGCCGTGTACGACGGCGACACGCTGGTCGCCGAGGGCGTCGCCCAGACGCCCGCGACCGTCGCGGCGACGATGGAGGAGGCCCGCGCGGGGCTGTCCGTGCAGCTCGAGTCCTTCGCCGCCAACACGATGGACTACCTGCGGCGCGAGCGCGAGCTCCTGCTCGACGGCGTCGGCGTGCCCGACATCGACACGCGCATCGAGGGCCGCCAGGTGCTCATCGTCGTGCGCGGGTACCACTACAAGGAGGACCTCGTCACGCTGCGCCCGTACATCCGCGAGTACCGCCCGGTGCTCATCGGCGTGGACGGCGGCGCGGACGCGATCCTCGAGGCGGGCTGGCGCCCCGACATGATCGTCGGCGACATGGACTCCGTCTCCGACCGCGCCCTGCAGTGCGGCGCGGAGATCGTCGTGCACGCCTACCGGGACGGGCGCGCGCCCGGCATCGCCCGCGTCGAGCAGCTGGGCGTGCCGCACGTCGTGTTCCCCGCGACGGGCACCAGCGAGGACGTCGCGATGCTGCTGGCCGACGACAAGGGCGCCGAGCTCATCGTCGCGGTCGGCACGCACGCGACGCTCGTCGAGTTCCTCGACAAGGGGCGCGCGGGCATGGCGAGCACGTTCCTCACGCGCCTGCGCGTCGGCGGCAAGCTCGTCGACGCCAAGGGCGTGTCGCAGCTGTACCAGCACCGCATCTCGAACCTGCAGCTCACGCTGCTCGTCCTCGCGGGGCTCCTCGCGCTCGGTGTGGCGCTCGCGTCCACGGCCGCCGGTCAGACCCTCATCGGACTCGTGGGCGCTCGCATCGACGACCTCGTGTCGTGGGCGGGCTCGCTGTTCGGCGGAGCGACGTGACGCGCGCCGGTGCGCGGCCGGTCACCACCGCCGCGTGCCCCGCCCACCTTCCCGCCGCACGCCCCGCCGCGACCCGTCGCGCACCCGACCGAGAGCACCCCACCCCGTGATCGACTTCCGGTACCACATCGTCTCGCTCATCTCCGTCTTCCTCGCCCTCGCCGTCGGCATCGCGCTCGGCGCCGGTCCGCTCAAGGAGACCATCGGCGACACCCTGACCGGTCAGGTCCAGGTGCTGCGCACCGAGAAGGAGGACCTGCGCGCGCAGCTCGACGCGACGGGCGGCGACCTCGCGGCCGTCGAGGCGTTCGCGGCCGCGTCGGGCGACCGGCTGCTGCCGGGCACGCTCACGGACCGTCGCGTCGCGCTCGTGCTGCTCGACCAGGTGCCGCAGGCCGAGGTCGAGGGGCTGACCGAGCGGATCGCGCTCGCGGGCGCGACCGTGTCGGCCACGGCGACCGTCAACGACACGTGGACGGACCCCGGTCTCGCCACCTACCGGCGCACGCTCGCGGGCACGCTCGTGTCGTACCTGGACGCGCCGCCGGCCGCCGACGCGGGCACCGACGTCGAGCTCGCGGAGGCTCTCGTCTCGGGTCTCGTCGGCGCGGACGCGGCCGCGCCCGACACGCTGTCGGAGAACGCGTCGTCGCTGCTCGACCTCCTCGCGGAGGGCGACCGCGCGCTCGTGACGTTCTCCGAGGACGTCACGCGCCCCGCCGACGCGGTCGTCGTCGTGGTCGGTGCGGCGGCCGCCGCGTCGGGCGCCACGCCGTCGCCCGACGCCGTCGCCGCGGCGACGCAGTCCCGGCTCGCGATCGCGTCCGCGGCCCAGCGGCTCTCGGAGGGTGCGGTCCTCGCGGGCGACACGCGCGCCGGTGACAGCCTCGTGGCCGCCGCGCGCGCGGACGCCGACCTCGCGGCCTCGCTCACGACCGTGCAGGACGCGACCACCGTCTCGGGGCAGGTCGTGGTGCCGCTCGCGCTGGCCACGAGCATCGCGGGGCGGCCCGCGCACTACGGCTTCGGCGACGGCCTCACGCCGCTGCCGCCGGCCGTGCAGCTGCCGCCCGTCGACCGCACGCCGAGCGTGCCCGAGGGGCAGACCGGTGACGGCGCGGACCCGGCGTCGCCCGAGGGCGAGGCC
>JAEYNO010000072.1 GCA_023412515.1 Actinomycetes bacterium | reverse complement strand
TCGCCGGGCTGGTCGACGCGGCAGTGGTCGACGCCGCGGTGGTCGACACGACGTGGGGCGGCGTCGTCGAGGGGTGGGCCGCGCGCACGGGCGAGCCGGACCTGCCGCCGCTCCCGGACGTCGACTGAGGGTCCCGCCTGTGGAGGGCGCGCGCGGGCGCGCCGCGGCACGGGCTAGCGTCGCGCGGTGGTCGAGCACCCCTGGCGGCGGCTGCGCGCCATGCCGCACGTGCGCCTGGTCTGGCGGCGCCTGCCGGGGGTCCTGGGGCTGACCGACGGGCGTTCGGTGGTCGTGCTGCACCCGGACCAGTCGCAGGCGCAGCGCCGGTGCACCCTCGCGCACGAGCTCGCGCACATCGAGCTCGGGCACGTGGGCGGCTGCACGCCGGCCCAGGAGCGCGAGGTGCGGGCGCTCGTCGCGCGGCGGCTCGTGCCCGACGACGCGCTGCTCGCGGCGTGGCGCTGGACGCGCCACCCGCGCGAGCTCGCCGACGAGCTCGGCGTCGACGTGCCGACCGTGCTCGACCGGCTCGCGGGCCTCGACGAGGCCGAGCGGGCGTGGCTGCGTGCGGTCGACGACGGCGTCGCGTGACGGTGCGCCCCGGCGGTCGCGGGGCCGGGGCCGACGTCCTAGCGTGGGACGTGCGGCGCCGCACGCGCGGCGCGACGTCCATCCAGCGGAAGTCCCCGGGAGGTCACCATGACGCAGTCGCAGGACCGCGCGAGCCGGCTGGCCGAGGCCAAGCGCCTCGTGACCCAGGAGCTGCACAAGCAGGGCACGCCCGACTACGACCCGCGTGCGTACGAGCGCGCCGTCGAGGCCGAGCGCAAGGCGGCCGAGGCGCTCCGTGCGGAGCAGGGCTGACGCCGTCGGGCGCGTGCCGGGCGTCCGGTGACGACGAGGGGCGGTCCGCGCGGCCGCCCCTCGTGGCGTGTCGGGGTGCGCACGCGGGGGAGTCGACGCGCTACGATGTATCTCGACATCAAGATATAAGTGCACGACGGCCCGGCGGACGCCGGGCCCGCGCCGCGGCGCGCGCACCTAGGCTGGTGCGTCGGCCGCCCCCACCGCCGGGCACCCCCAGACGAGCCCGGCACTCGCCAGCGAAGGAGCACCCGTGAGCAGCGTCGACAGCTTCGGATCGAAGGGCACCCTCGAGGTCGGTGACGCCTCGTACGAGATCTACCGGCTCTCCGCCGTCCCCGGCGTCGAGCGCCTGCCGTACAGCCTCAAGATCCTCGCCGAGAACCTGCTGCGCACCGAGGACGGCGCGAACATCACCGCCGACCACGTGCGCGCGCTCGCCGGCTGGGACCCTGACGCCCAGCCCGACACCGAGATCCAGTTCACGCCCGCGCGCGTCATCATGCAGGACTTCACCGGCGTGCCCTGCGTGGTCGACCTCGCCACGATGCGCGAGGCGGTCGAGGACCTCGGCGGCGACGCGTCCCGCATCAACCCCCTCGCGCCCGCCGAGCTCGTGATCGACCACTCGGTGCAGATCGACGTCGCCGGCCGGCGCGACGCGTTCGAGCGCAACGTCGAGCTCGAGTACGAGCGCAACCGTGAGCGGTACCAGTTCCTGCGCTGGGGCCAGACCGCGTTCGACGACTTCAAGGTCGTCCCCCCGGGCACCGGCATCGTGCACCAGGTGAACATCGAGTACCTCGCGCGCGTCGTCATGGTCCGCGACGGCAAGGCGTACCCCGACACGTGCGTCGGCACCGACTCGCACACGACCATGGTCAACGGCCTCGGCGTGCTCGGCTGGGGCGTCGGCGGCATCGAGGCCGAGGCCGCGATGCTCGGCCAGCCGGTCTCGATGCTCATCCCGCGCGTCGTGGGCTTCAAGCTCACGGGCGAGATCCCCGCGGGCGTCACCGCCACCGACGTCGTCCTGACGATCACGCAGATGCTGCGTCAGCACGGCGTGGTCGGCAAGTTCGTCGAGTTCTACGGCGAGGGCGTCGCCTCGGTGCCGCTCGCGAACCGCGCGACGATCGGCAACATGAGCCCCGAGTTCGGCTCGACCGCCGCGATCTTCCCGGTCGACTCCGTCACGCTCGACTACCTGCGTCTCACCGGCCGCAGCGAGGAGCAGCTCGCGCTCGTCGAGGCGTACGCCAAGGAGCAGGGCCTGTGGCACGACCCGTCGCGCGAGCCCGTGTTCTCCGAGTACCTCGAGCTCGACCTGTCGACCGTGGTGCCGTCGATCGCCGGGCCCAAGCGCCCGCAGGACCGCATCGAGCTCTCGCGCGCCAAGGAGCAGTTCCAGCGCGACCTGCCCACCTACGCGCCCGAGGTGCTCAACGGCGTCGACGAGGCCGAGCGCGAGTCGTTCCCCGCGTCCGACGCGCCGGCGATCACCGACACCGCGGCGCGCCGCTACCCGGTGACCGACTCGCAGGGGCGCGAGTACGACCTCTTCCACGGCGCGGTCGCGATCGCGTCGATCACGTCGTGCACCAACACGTCGAACCCGTCGGTCATGCTCGCGGCCGCGCTGCTGGCCAAGAACGCCGTCGAGGCGGGCCTGAGCGCGCGCCCGTGGGTCAAGACGTCGATGGCGCCCGGCTCGCAGGTCGTGACGAACTACTACGAGAAGGCCGGCCTCTGGCCCTACCTCGAGAAGCTCGGCTTCCACCTCGTCGGCTACGGCTGCGCGACGTGCATCGGCAACTCGGGGCCGCTCGACGAGAAGGTGTCCGAGGCCGTGCAGGAGCACGACCTCGCGGTCGCCGCGGTCCTCTCGGGCAACCGGAACTTCGAGGGGCGTATCAACCCCGACGTGAAGATGAACTACCTCGCGTCGCCGCCGCTGGTCATCGCGTACGCGCTCGCGGGCACGATGGACTTCGACTTCGACAGCGAGCCGCTCGGGCGCACCGAGGACGGCCACCCCGTCTTCCTGCGGGACATCTGGCCCTCCGCCGAGCAGGTGCAGGCGACGATCGACGCGTCGATCGACCGCAAGATGTTCGAGTCGGACTACGCCGACGTCTTCGCGGGCGACGAGCGGTGGCGCTCGCTGCCCACGCCCGAGGGCGACACGTTCGCGTGGGACGCCGAGTCGACCTACGTGCGCAAGCCCCCGTACTTCGAGGGCATGGGCGCGACGCCCGAGCCGGTCACCGACATCGCCGGTGCGCGCGTGCTCGCCAAGCTCGGCGACTCGGTCACGACCGACCACATCAGCCCCGCCGGGTCGATCAAGGCGGACTCGCCCGCCGGCCGGTACCTCGCCGAGCACGGCGTCGAGCGCCGTGACTTCAACTCCTACGGCTCGCGCCGCGGCAACCACGAGGTCATGATCCGCGGCACGTTCGCGAACATCCGGCTGCGCAACCAGCTCGTGCCCGGCGTCGAGGGTGGCTTCACGGTCAACCACCTCACGGGCGAGCAGACGACGATCTACGACGCGTCGGTCGCCTACCAGGACGCGGGCGTCCCGCTCGTCGTGCTCGGCGGCAAGGAGTACGGCTCGGGCTCGTCGCGCGACTGGGCGGCCAAGGGCACGCGCCTGCTGGGCGTGCGCGCGGTCATCACCGAGTCGTTCGAGCGTATCCACCGCTCCAACCTCATCGGGATGGGCGTGCTGCCGCTGCAGTTCCCCGAGGGCGAGTCGGCCGACTCGCTGGGCCTCGACGGCACCGAGACGTTCGACATCTCCGGCGTCACGGCGCTCAACGAGGGCACCACGCCGCGCACGGTCCGGGTGACCGCGACCAAGGCCGACGGCACGGTCGTCGCGTTCGACGCGGTCGTGCGCATCGACACCCCCGGCGAGGCGGACTACTACCGCAACGGCGGCATCCTGCAGTACGTGCTGCGCAACATGCTGAAGTCGTAACCGATGCCGAGGGTGACCGACGATCATCTGGCGGCGCGCCGTCGCCAGATCCTCGACGGCGCCCGCCGGTGCTTCGCCGAGTACGGCTACGACCGTGCAACGGTGCGGCGGCTCGAGCAGACGATCGGGCTCTCGCGCGGCGCCATCTTCCATCACTTCCGCGACAAGGACACGCTGTTCTTCGAGCTGGCGCGTGAGGATGCCGAGCGGATGGCCGACGTGGCCGCCCGGGAGGGCCTCATCCAGGTGATGCGCGACATGCTGGC
>JAEYNO010000052.1 GCA_023412515.1 Actinomycetes bacterium | reverse complement strand
GGCCTCGCCGCCGCGCTGCCCGACCGTCCGGGCGAGGGCCGGGCCGCGACCCCGGGCGCGGGCTCGACGTCCGCGACGAGCGGCTGCGGCGCACCGCCCGGCCTCGTGACCGGCGAGCGCACGATCGTCAGCGGCGGGCTCGAGCGCACGTACCGGGTGGACGTGCCGGCCGGGTACGACCCCGACGTGCCGCACCGCCTGGTGCTGGCGTTCCACTGGTGGACGGGCACGTCGCAGGACGTCGTCGACCGGCTGTTCTACGGTCTGCAACCGCTCGCGGACGGCACCACGGTGTTCGTCGCGCCGCAGGGCGTCGACGACGCGTGGCAGAACCCGGACGGCCGCGACGTCGCGTTCGTCGACGACGTGCTGCGCGAGGTCGAGGCGGCGCTGTGCGTCGATGAGGGGCAGCGGTTCGCGACGGGGTTCAGCTACGGCGGCAGCATGAGCCACGCGCTCGCGTGCGCGCGGCCGGACGTGTTCCGGGCGGTCGCGGTGCTCAACGGCGCCGAGCTCTCGGGCTGCGACGGCGGCACCGAGCCGGTCGCGTACCTGGGGTCGCACGGCGTGGTCGACGACGTGCTGCCGATCGAGCGAGGTCGCGCGCTGCGGGACCGCGCGCTGCGGACCAACGGCTGCGCGCCGCAGGACGCACCCGAGCCGACGCCGGGCAGCGGCGAGCACGTCACCACGACGTACCGGTGCACCGAGGGTCACCCGGTGGTGTGGATCGCGTCGGACAGCGGGCACGAGTGGGACGCGCGCGGTGCGGGCCGCGGCCCGTCGTTCGTGCCGGCCGCGGTGTGGGAGTTCCTCACGTCGGTGCCGGCGGCGCCCGTGGCGGCGACACGCTGACGCGTCGCCCCGGACGTGTGGTGAAACGATTACTCACGGTGTGGTCGGCCACCCCGCGTCACTAGCGTCGCGGGCACGAACGTGCGCCGGGGCGCAGCCCTGCCACCGCCACGTCACCCCCGCGCCGACGCCGACGCCGGTGCGACGACCGTGAGGAGCCACCGTGCACCGATCCCCGACCCGCCGACGCCTCGGCGCCCTCGTGGCAGCCGTCGCGCTCGCCGTCGGCGGCCTGACCGCCGCCGCCGGGCCCGCGACCGCGCTGCCGGGCGGCCCCGTCGCGGCCGCCACGACCGGCGGCTGCGGCAAGCCCGCCGGCCTCGGCACCGGCAACCACACCCTCACCAGCAGCGGTCAGCAGCGCAGCTACCGCCTCGACGTGCCCGCGGGGTACGACCCCAACAAGCCGTACCGCCTGGTCGTCGGGCTGCACTGGTGGCACGGCACGTCGCAGGACGTCGTCAACCAGAACTTCTACGGCCTCAAGCCGCTCGCGAACAACAGCACGATCTTCGTGGCGCCCCAGGGCATCGACAACGCGTGGCCCAACAGCAACGGCCGCGACGTGACGTTCATCGACGACCTGCTGCGCACGCTCGACGCGTCCCTGTGCATCGACACGACGCAGCGGTTCGCGACCGGCTTCAGCTACGGCGGCGGCATGAGCAACGCGCTGGCCTGCGCGCGCGCCGACGTGTTCCGGGCGGTCGCGGTGCTCAACGGCGCGCAGCTCTCGGGCTGCGCGGGCGGCACGCAGCCCATCGCGTACCTCGGCTCGCACGGCGTGGCCGACAGCGTGCTCAACATCTCGCAGGGCCGCGCGCTGCGCGACCGCGCGCTGCGCAACAACGGCTGCCAGGCGCAGAACGCGCCCGAGCCCGCGGCGGGCAGCGGGCAGCACACCAAGACGACGTACACGTGCCGCGACGGGTTCCCCGTGGTGTGGATCGCCAACGACAGCGACCACCAGTGGGACGCGCGCGACCGCGGCGCGCAGCAGTCGCACGTGCCGGGCGAGATCTGGCAGTTCTTCTCGGCGCTGAGGTCGACGACCACGACGCCGACGCCCACCCCCACGCCCACCCCGACCCCCACGCCCACCGCCACCCCGACCCCCACGCCGACGGCCACCCCGACCCCGACGCCGACCACCCCGACGGGACGGTGCTCGGCGACGCTGCGCACCACCGGCACGTGGCCGGGCGGGTTCCAGGCCGAGGTGACCGTCACGGCCGGCTCGTCCGCGCTGAGCGGCTGGACCGTGGGCTGGTCGAGCTCGTCGTTCACGGTCAGCCAGCTGTGGAGCGGCGACGTGTCGAGCAGCGGCTCGAACGTCACGGTCCGCAACGCCGCGTGGAACGGCGCGCTGCCTGCGGGCGGCTCGACGACGTTCGGGTTCATCGGCACGGGCACGCCCGCCTCGCCGACCCTCACCTGCGCCTGACCGGTCGGCCTGGCACCCCGGGCCCGCCGCACGGCGCGTGACGCACCACCCGACGGGCGGGGCCGCACCGGCCCCGCCCGTCGGCGTGCCCGGGGGTCGTCGGACGCGGGACGAGCGATCCGTCCCGCCGCGGCGGGACGGATCGATAGCGTTGCCGCACCCACCCGCCCCGCGTCTCCGGAGGCCCCGTGAGCGCCGCTGCTCCGCCCCGTCCGTGGAACCACAACGTCCACTACCACCGGCTCGTGCTGCGCGCGGTGCCGCCCCACGCGCGCACGGCGCTCGACGTCGGCACGGGCGACGGTCTGCTCGCGGCCGACCTGCGCCGGTGCGTGCCGCAGGTCGTGGGCCTCGACCTCGACGCCGCGGTGCTGGCCCGCGCCCGCGCGGCGGTCCCGCACGTCGCGTGGGTGCGCGGCGACGCGCTGCGCGCACCGCTCGCGCCCGCGTCGTTCGACGTCGTCACGTCGATCGCGACGCTGCACCATCTGCCGGACCCCGCCGACGCGCTGCGCACCCTGGCGGCGCTCACCGCGCCGGGCGGGGTGCTCGTGGTCGTCGGGTGCGCGGCGTCGTCGGGGCCGGCCGACGCCGCGTGGGACACGCTCGGCGTCGTGCAGCACCAGGTGCTGAGCCGGACCCGCACGTTCTGGGAGCACACGGCGCCGACCGTGTGGCCGCCGCCGCACACGTTCGCGCAGGTCCGCGACGCCGCGCACGACGCGCTGCCGGGCGTGCGGTGGCGCCGGCTGCCGCTGTGGCGGTACGCGCTGGTGTGGCGCCGCCCGACGACGACCGGCCCCGACGAGGTGTGAAGGGTTGCTGCCGCGACACGGCAGCAACCCTTCACACGTCCGCTCCACCGGCGGAAAGGCGGGGAGGCCGCGCCATCTCAGGACGTGAGCGCGAGCCCCAGCACGGCCGCGGCGAGCCCGGCCACGAGCATGCCGGCCGCGTGCAGCACCGCCGCTACACCCCGGCCCGCGAGCAGCAGCCGCGCCGCCTCGACGCTCGCGGTGCTGAACGTCGAGTACCCGCCCAGGAACCCCACGCCGAGCACGGCCTGCACGCCGTCGTGCCCCGCGTGCCGCAGCGTCCACCCCGTCAGCAGCCCCAGCAGCAGGCACGCGGTGACGTTGACGACGACGGTCCCGAGCGGCACCGACCCGCGGGCGCGCCGAGCGACGGCGGTGTCGACACCGAACCGCGCGGCCGCCCCCAGGCCGCCCGCGAGCGCGAGCACGAGGATCACGGCCGCACCTCCCCCGCGCCCGGTCCGCCGGCCGGGCGCGCACGCTCCTCGACCATGGCGTCCGGGTCGTGCGCGGCCTGGGCCCGTGCACCCGCACGACCGCCCGCGAGCACGACGCCGAGCAGCGCCGCCGCGACCCCGAGCACGACGCTCACCAGCGCGTACGCCACGCCGGTGACGACCGCGCCGCCCGTGACCAGCCGCTCCACCTCGAGCACGAACGTGCTGTACGTCGTGTACCCGCCGATCACGCCCGTGCCGACGCCGAGCCGCACCGCACGCCGCCGCCCGGCGTCGGGCCCGCGGCGCGCGAGGGCGGTGAGCAGTAGGCCCAGCAGCAGCGAACCCGTGACGTTGATCTCCGTCGTCGTCCACGGCCAGCCGCCGGGCGCCGCCGGGAACGCGCCCTCGAGCAGCGCGCGCACCGTGACGCCGAGCGTCCCGCCCGCGGCGACCAGCGCCGCGGACGACGCGGTCGACGGCACCGCCGAGCGTGCGGTCGAGGACGGCTCGGAGCGTGCGACGTCGGCCATGGTCACCTCCCGCGGGCAGCAGCCTGCGCCCGCACGACCGGAGCAGGAACCATCAGCCGTGCGGCGGTTCGGGCGGCACGCCCCGGCGGGATCCATCGCCGCGGCCAGGGTACGCCGCACCGCCCGCGAAATGCGGTCGCCCCCGCACCGACCCGGCCCTAGGGTCGCCGCCCATGGGACACGACCAGCACGGGACTGCGACGCCCGACCAGGGCGAGGGTCTGCACGGCAGGGTCGCCGTCGTCACGGGCGTGAGCCGCCGGCGCGGCATCGGGTTCGCGGTCGCGTCGCGGCTCGCTCGCGCCGGCGCGAGCCTCGTCGTCCAGCACTGGGCCCCGCACGACGCCGAGCAGCCGTGGGGCGCCGACGACGTCGACGCGCTGCTGGGCGAGCTCGAGGCGCAGCTCGTGCCGGGCGCGCGCCTCGCGGCCACGAGCCTCGAC
>JAEYNO010000026.1 GCA_023412515.1 Actinomycetes bacterium | reverse complement strand
GCTCAGCACCCCGACGCCCGCGCCCGTCACGCCCACGGCCCGGCTGCGCGGCAGCCGCACCGCCGGCACGCCCGCCGCGAGCGCGAGCTCCGTGACCACGCGGGCGACCGTCGGCCACAGGTGCGTGTGCTGGTGGGTGTCGACGTGCGTGACCGGCAGTCCGGTCCCGCGCACGCGCTCGAGCTGCGCGCCCAGCTCGCGACGCACGTCGTCGGGGTCGATGCGCCCGGCCGCGCCCCGCAGGACGACGGTCCGGTAGCTCAGCGGGAACCGGCCCGTGCGATCCACGAGCGTCGGGACCTCGCGCGCCGACAGCAGCGGCGGGTCCTCGCCGACGAGCGCCAGGTGCGCGCCCACCTCGAGGTCGGGGTGGTCGCGCAGCATGCGGGCCGCGTCGTCGAACGCGGTGCCCACCGCGAGCAGCGACGTCGCGGTCACCACGCCGTGCACGTGCCCCTGCCGCACGGCGTCGTTGACGCCCGCCGTGAGACCCAGGTCGTCGGCCGTGACGACCAGCCGCCGCGTCACGACGCGGCGCCGCCCGGCCGGGCGGGCAGCGTCCGCAGCTCGCGCCGGAGCGTCCACATCTCGGCGAGCATGGTGCGGATCACGCCGAGCGACGACAACGTCGAGACCCCGCGCGTGCGCGGGAAGTAGTCGACGCCGATCTGCAGCACCTGGAAACCGGCCTTCTGCGCGCGGACCAGCAGCTCGGCGTCGATGAACGAGCCCTCGCTGCGCAGCGTGACGTGGTCCAGCACCTCGCGACGCACGAGCTTGAACGCGAAGTTCACGTCGCGCACCCGCATGCCGAACATCGCGCGGATCAGCCCGTTGTAGAGGAACGAGTACACGGCACGCCGGGGCCCCTCGCCGGTGCGGTCCAGGCGGTACGCGCTGACGATGTCGACCTCGTAGGTCTGCAGCACGCGCAGCGCCCGCACGAGCTCGCGCATCTCGAACGGCAGGTCGGCGTCGGTGTAGAGCACGACGTCACCCGTCGCGGCCTCGAACCCCGAGCGCATCGACCCGCCGAGCTTGCGGTTGGTGGGGTGGTGCACGACGCGCACGTGCGGGTCGGCCGCCGCGAGCGCGTCGGCGATCTGCGGCGTGCGGTCGGTCGAGGCGTCGTCGACCACGATGATCTCGTAGTCGCGCACGTGCCCGGCGTCCACCAGCTCGCGGCACGTGCCGGCCGCCGCGGCGACCGCGCGCTCGATGTACTCCTCCTCGTTCCACATCGGGAAGAAGACGGAGACCCGTCCCAGGGGCTCCGGGCCCTCGGTCGACGTCATGACACTGCCACCCCTCTGCCGAACAGGAACGTGAGCACGACGAGCAGCGTCCCGCAGACCGCGAGGGCCGCGGGCGCCACCCACCGTCGGCGGCGCGTCGCCAGGAAGTCCCCGGCCGCCGCCATCACCGGGAACGCCACCAGCACGTAGCGGCCGGTCCCCATGAAGTCCTTCGTCCCGATGATCGGGATGAGCAGGACCATCGCCGTGTAGGCGGCGTAACCCCACCCGAACAGGCGCTGCACCCGCCGCAGCAGGAGCACCGCGCACAGGCACGCGAGGGCTTGCAGCGTCAGCAGCGCCGCGACGTCGTACGGGCCCTTGACGAGCGTGCCCGCGAACACGAGCTTGAACCACGTCTTCGGCCCGACGCCCTGGTTCCACCCGGGCGCGCCCTCGACCTCCACGAACGCGAGCGGGTGCCCGAACTCGAGCCACAGGTAGGCGACCCAGCCCGCGAGCCCGAGCCCCGACGCCAGCACGCCGACGTGCCGCAGCCGGACGTCGCGCACGGCGGCGACCACGTCGCGCCACCCCGGCCAGACGGGCGGTGTCGCGACGACGTCGCCCGTGAGCGGCCGCGCCGCCCGACGGTCCTGCGCGAGCAGCTCGAGCGTGCGGACCACCAGGCCGACCGCGACCGCGACGCCCACGGGCCGTCCGGCGGTCGCGACCGCCCCCACCAGCCCCGCCGCGAGGTACCACCGGCGCTCGAGCAGCACGAACGCGCCGACGGCGCTCAGCAGGAACAGCGAGTCGGCGTACATCGGGCCGTAGAGGAAGAACGCGTACGGGTAGAGCAGCAGCACACCGGCCGCCAGAACGGCGGACCTCCGCGGCAGCCGCCCCCGGACCCACAGCGCGTACAGCAGCGCGCCGGCCAGCCCGCACGCGACGGCGAGCACGTGCCCGGCCACCTGGTGGTCGCCCAGCAGGTCGCCCAGCCCGCGGACCCCCATCGGGTAGGCGGGGAAGAACGCGACGGCGGACTGCTGACCCGGGACGAACGAGTACCCGGCGCGCACGATGCCCAGGTACCAGCCGGCGTCGAACTGGAACCAGCCGTCCATCCACGACGGCCCCGTCAGCTCGGGGTTCTGGCGCACCTGCGCGCGCGTCGAGAACGCCACCACCACCGACAGCACCACGACGAGCGCGGCGAACGCGCCGGCGGTCGCGAGAGCGAACCGCGCCCCGCCCCTGCCCTGCGGTGCCGGCTGCGCCGCCACCGTCCCGCCCTCGGTCCTCTTCTCGGCCGATCGCACCTGCATCCCTACCCTTCTGCCCGGACACCACCGGCGTCGGCCAGGGTGAGCATAGGCTCGGGCGCGCGCACGACGCGCCGGAGATCGTCCGGCCCGTGCGCACAGGTCGCACGGGTCTCGTGGAGCATCGGAGGTGACGCATGGGCCTGCTGGCCGTCGCCGGTGCCGCGCTGTGCTCGGGCGCGGCGGTCGTGCTGCAGGCCGTCGCGGCGCGTCGGCTGCCCACCGACGCGGGGCTGGGCGTCGGGCTCGT
Source organism: Actinomycetes bacterium (assembly GCA_023412515.1). Lineage (GTDB taxonomy): Bacteria > Actinomycetota > Actinomycetes > Actinomycetales > Cellulomonadaceae > Cellulomonas. The sequence goes on along the minus strand of JAEYNO010000026.1, from coordinate 161 downwards.
CCGCCGCCTCGCGGGGTCGCCCGCGTACCTCGTGGCGCTGCTGCTCGTCGCGCTGGGCTTCGGGCTGTCGTTCCTCGCGCTGCGGACGCTGCCGCTGTTCGTCGTGCAGGCCGGTCGCGCGTCCGGCCTCGCGGTCGCGGCCGTGCTCGCGGTCGTGACGC
>JAEYNO010000063.1 GCA_023412515.1 Actinomycetes bacterium | reverse complement strand
GGGGTGGCCTGCTCGGCGCGCGCCTGCTGCCGGCCGACGGCCGCCCCGCCGACGCGGCGCTGCCGACGGTCGCCGTGCCCGGTGCGACCGGTACGCCGGTCGACCGCGCGCCCGACTCGATCGCCGGCATCGCGGCGGGCGTGCTGCCGAGCGTCGTGTCGATCGAGGTCAGCACGCCCGACGGCGAGGGCTCGGGCTCAGGCTTCGTGCTCCGCGAGGACGGGTACGTGCTGACCAACAACCACGTCGTCGCCGGGGCGGGCGCCGGGTCGCTGGTGGTCGTCTTCGGGGACGGGTCCGAGCTGCCCGGCACGGTGGTGGGCGCCACCGGCGAGTACGACCTCGCGGTCGTCAAGGTCGAGGCGTCCGGCCTCACGCCGCTCGTGCTGGGCGACTCCGACGCGGTCGTCGTCGGCGACCCGGTGGTGGCGGTCGGGGCACCGCTCGGGCTCGTCGGCACCGTGACGACCGGCATCGTCAGCGCGCGGAACCGGCCAGTCGTCGCGGGCGACGCCAGCGACGCGGCGTTCATCAACGCGCTCCAGACCGACGCGGCCATCAACCCCGGGAACTCGGGGGGACCTCTCGTCAACGCCGCGGGCGAGGTCGTCGGCATCAACTCCGCGATCGCGCAGCTCCCGGGGCGCCTCACGAGCGCCGGCAGCATCGGCCTCGGCTTCGCGATCCCCTCGAACCAGGCGCGCCGGACGGCCGAGCAGCTCATCGAGACGGGCCGCGCGACCTACCCCGTGATCGGCGTGCTGCTCGACAACGAGTACTCAGGTGAGGGCGTGCGCGTCTTCGAGGACGACCAGAACGGCCAGGCGGCGGTCACGCCCGACGGGCCCGCCGACGCCGCGGGCATCCGGCGCGGCGACGTCATCCTCGCGATCGACGGCCGCCCCGTGACCGCCTCCGAGGAGCTCATCGTCGCCATCCGTGCGCGCGAGCCCGGCGACACCGTCGTGCTGCGGGTGCGGACGGGGGAGAGCGAGCGCGACGTGCGCGTGCGACTCGACGAGGCGCCCTCCGACTGACCGACGGTCGCCCGCCGTCGCGGCCCGCAGACCCGGACGGACCGCCCGGGTGCGCGCGCGTCGCGCGGTAGCCTGGGCGGGTGTTCGGGATCAACGGAGGCGAGCTGATCATCCTGCTGCTCGTCGTCGCGCTGGTCGTCGGACCCGAGCGGCTCCCGGGGTACGCCGAGCAGCTGGCCGGCTGGGTGCGCCAGGCGCGGGACGCGGCGCGCGACGCGCGCCGCCGCGTCGACGACGAGCTCGGCGGCACGGACGTCGACTGGGAGGCGCTGGACCCGCGCCGCTACGACCCCCGGCGCATCGTGCGCGACGCCCTGCTCGACGACCCCGGCCCCCGCTCCGCGCGGCCTCCGGGGCCTTCCGGCCCCGTCGCCGCGGCGTCCGTCGCGACGCTCGCCCCGGGCGTCCCGGCGCCGTTCGACGACGAGGCCACCTGACCCGTGACGCCCCGCCCGCACACCCGCCCCGCGTACGCCCGACCCGCCCCCGACCGGCCCGCGCGCCTGTCGCCCCTCCAGGAGGCCCACGCATGACCCAGGTGCTGCCCACGGCGCAGCCCGCCGCGACGTCCACGTCCGGCGCCCGGATCTTCTCCGGCATGCAGCCCACGTCGGACTCGTTGCAGCTCGGCAACTACCTCGGGGCGCTCACGCAGTGGGTCGCGCTGCAGGAGACGCACGACGCGATCTACTGCGTCGTCGACCTGCACGCCCTGACGGTCGCCCCCGACCCGGCGGTGCTGCGCGAGCGCACGCGCCGCACGGCCGCGCAGTACCTCGCGGCGGGCGTCGACCCGCAGCGCTCGATCCTGTTCGTGCAGTCGCACGTGCCGGAGCACGCCGAGCTCGCGTGGATCCTGTCGTGCCACACGGGGTTCGGCGAGGCCGGTCGCATGACGCAGTTCAAGGACAAGTCCGCCAAGCAGGGCACCGAGGGCACGACCGTCGGGCTCTTCACGTACCCCGTGCTCATGGCGGCGGACATCCTGCTGTACGACACCCAGCTCGTGCCGGTGGGGGAGGACCAGCGCCAGCACCTCGAGCTCACGCGCGACATCGCGCAGCGCCTCAACTCGCGCTTCGGCCGGGGCACGGTGGTGGTGCCCGAGCCGCACATCGTCTCGGCGACGGCGAAGATCTACGACCTGCAGGACCCGACGTCGAAGATGAGCAAGTCGGCCGAGAGCCCGAACGGGCTCATCGAGCTGCTCGACGACCCGAAGGTCGTCGCCAAGCGGATCCGCTCGGCGGTGACGGACGCCGAGCGGGAGATCCGCTACGACGTCGCGGCCAAGCCGGGCGTGTCGAACCTGCTCACGATCTTCTCGGCGCTCACGGGGCGCGCGATCCCGTCGCTCGAGCAGGACTACGCGGGCAAGGGGTACGGCGACCTCAAGAAGGACCTCGCGGAGGTCGTCGTGGACTTCCTCACGCCGTTCCAGGAGCGCGTGCGGCACTACCTGTCGGACCCGTCGGCCCTCGACGACGTGCTCGCCGACGGCGCGGACCGGGCTCGTGAGCTCGCGACGCCGACGCTCGAGCGGATCTACGACCGCTCGGGCCTGCTCCCGCGGCGCCGGACGCGCGCATGAGGCTGCCCCGGGCGGGTGCCGACGAGACGGTGGTGGGGGTCGCGCTCGCGATCCCCGAGCCGTTCCGTTCCCAGCTGCACGACGCACGGGTGCGCTTCGGCGATCCCGAGGCGCACAACATCGTGCCCCACGTGACGCTCGTCGGGCCGACGCCGGTCGCGCTCGACGCGCTCGACGCGCTCGACGCCCACCTCGCGCGCGTGGCGGCCTCGCACGCGCCCTTCCGGGTGGTGCTGCGCGGCACGCAGACGTTCCGGCCCGTGTCACCCGTGGTGTTCGTCGCGCTCGAGCGCGGCGGCGACGACTGCGCGGCGCTCGAGCGGACGCTGCGGGCGGGGCCGCTCGACGTGCCGTCGGCGTTCCCGTTCCACCCGCACGTCACGGTCGCGCACGACCTGGCCGACGCGGCCCTCGACGACGCGCAGCGCGACATGGCCGGCTACGAGGCGGTGTTCGACGTCACGCACCTGCACCGGTTCGTGCACGACGGCACGGCGTGGCGTCCCGTCCGGCAGTTCGCGCTCGGCGGCGACGACGCCCCCGACGCGGACCGCGCGGCGTCGACGCCCGCCCGCTCCGCCTGACGCGACCGCGCGACGACCGACCCCGGATCGTCACGACCGACGTGTCGTGCGGGGCGGTCCGCGACGTCGCAGCGGATGCCGCGGCGCGGAGGCCCACCTAGATTCGGCGCATGGAGCGCCGCACCCGGTCCGAGCCGTCCGTCGTCCGCCCGCCCGCCGGCGCGGGCGAGGCGCACCGGCACGCCGCCGAGCTGGCCCCCGACCCCGAGGGGCCGCGCCGCAGCGCCGGGTTCGCGGGGCTCGTCGAGCGCGTCCGGGCGCTGCTGGCGTGGTGGCAGCGGACCCGTGCGGCTCGCGCCAACGCACGGTTCGGTGCCGCCGGGGGCGGGCTGCTCACCGGGGGCATCGCGTACGCGACGCTGTTCTCGGTGTTCGCCGGGCTGACGATCGGCTGGACGGTCTTCATGGCCGTCCTCGGCGGCGACGAGGCCCTGCGGCAGCGGGTGCTCGACGCGGCCGCGTCCTCGCTGCCCGGGCTCATCGACACGGGGGACGGGCAGGGCATGCTCGACCCGTCGGACATGCGGATGAGCACGGGGCTGAGCGTCGCGGGCGTCGTCGCGTTCGTCGTGCTGCTCGTGAGCGCGATCTCCGCGGTGGCCGCGCTGCGCACCGCCGTGCGGGCGATGTTCGCGGCCCACGACCCGGTCAACGCGATCGCCGGCAAGCTGCGCGAGCTCGGCGGGTTCGTGGCGATCGGCGCCGCGGTCCTCGTGTCGGCGCTGCTCGGGCTCGCGGTGACGACGGCCGCGGACTGGCTCATGGGCACGCTCGGGTGGTCCGACGGCACGGGTCTCGTGGTGCGCGCGCTCGGCGTGCTCGTGGCGTTCGTCGTGGACGCGGGCGTGTTCGTCATGGTGGTCCGCGTCCTGGCCGGCCAGCACCCGCCCCGACGGGACCTGCTCGGCGGCGCCGCGATCGCGGGCGCCGGGCTCGGTGTGGTGCGGGTGCTGGGGACGTCGGTCGTCGCGGGCTCGGTCGACCGCAACCCGGTGCTCGCGTCGTTCGCCGTGATCGTCGTGCTGCTGCTGTGGATCAACCTCATCGCGCGGATCGTGCTGCTCGCCGCCGCCTGGACGGCCGACCCGCCGCAGGCGGAGACGTCCGACGCCCCCGCGGCGGGCGCGGACCGGCGCTGAGCCGACGTCGCCGGACGTGCGACGACCCCGCTCGGACCAGGGGTCCGACGGGGCCGTCGCGGCGTCCGGGCGGGCGTCAGAAGGCGCGCGTGATCATCGCGCGCTTGACCTCCTGGATCGCCTTGGTGACCTCGATGCCGCGCGGGCACGCCTCGGTGCAGTTGAAGGTCGTGCGGCAGCGCCACACGCCCTCCTTGTCGTTGAGGATCTC
>JAEYNO010000055.1 GCA_023412515.1 Actinomycetes bacterium | reverse complement strand
GCGTCGCGGCCAGGGCGGGCGAGGGGCCGTGTCACGGCCGGCGTGCCGTCCCATCACGAACGACGCCCGCCCGCTGCGGGGAGGCGGCGGGCGGGCGTGGGCACGCGGTTATCGTGCCATCGGAGGGGTCGCGGCGGGCGCGGTCCGGTGAGCCGGTGCGCCGGCGGTGCGACGTGCGCGACGCGCGTCGTCGGCGGACCGGGCGGTGCGCCCGCGCAGGCCGGTGCGGCGCGTGCGGGCCTCGGCGAGAGCGGTGCGGCGCAGCCGCTCGTGGTGCTCGTCGAGCGCGGTGTCGTAGACGGTCAGGGGATGCATGGTGTGCTCCTGCGGGCATGCCGAGGCGCACCCCGGTCAGGGGTGTCCTCGTGGTGGATGGGTGCCCCTACTGCACCAGGAGCGGCCCCTCGGTGGCGAGGCATTTCCCGCGCGGTCGGGGCGTCGTGGAAGGATGCGGCCGACCGTCGGCGGGCGCCCGCCCGCCCGGTGCGAGGGAGAGAGGCGACGTGCCGACGCGACCCGACCCGGCCCCGTCCGACCCCGCGTCACCCGACACCGCGCCGGGCGGCCCGCCAGCGGTCGACCCCGAGCAAGGACGTCCGGCCCGGGTGCGGCGAGCGGTCGCCGACGTGGGTCGCCGCGCGCGCACCCTCGCGCCGGCGTGGGGGTTGCCGACGGCCGTCGGCGCGATTGTCGCCGCGCTCTGCACGGCGTACTCGCTCGCGCAGTGGGACGCGTTCGTCGTGAAGTCGTGGGACCTGGGGATCTTCACGCAGCTCGCGGCGCGGTACGCGCACCTCGAGGCGCCGATCGTCCACGTCAAGGGGCCCGACTACCACCTGCTGGGCGACCACTTCCACCCGCTGCTGGTGCTGCTGGGGCCGGTGTACGCCGCCTTCCCGTCGGCGCTCACGCTGCTGGTCGTGCAGAACGTCCTGCTCGGGGTCGCGGCCGCGGTCGTCACGCGCGCCGCGGCGCCCCTGGTGGGTCGGGTCGTCGGCGCCCTCGGCGGGCTCGCCTTCGGGCTGAGCTGGGGGCTGCAGTACGCGGTCGAGGCGCAGTTCCACGAGATCGCGTTCGCGGTGCCGCTGCTGGCGGTCGCGCTCGCGGCCGTGCTGCGCGAGCGGTGGCGCACGGCCGTCGTCGCCGGGGCGCTGCTCGTGCTGGTCAAGGAGGACCTGGGGCTGACGACGGCCGTGCTGGGCCTGCTGGTCGCGTGGCGCGCGCGGCGTGCGTCGTACCTGTGGCTGTCGGCGTGGGGCGTCGGCGCGTTCGTGCTCGCGACGCGTGTCGTGCTGCCCGCGCTCAACCCCGCCGGCGAGTGGGCCTACGGGTCGCGGCTCGACGTGCTGGCCGCGCTGTCGGACCCGCTCGCGCTGTACGCGCCCGCCAAGGCGTACACGCTGTGGCTGCTGGTGGTCGTGACGGGAGGGATCGCCCTGCGGTCGCCGTTCGTGCTGGTCGCGGGTCCGACGCTCGCGTGGCGGTTCCTGTCCGCCGAGCCGGGCTACTGGGCGCTGACCTGGCACTACAGCGCCGTGCTCATGCCGATCGCGTACCTCGCGATGCTCGACGGGATCGACCGCGCCCGCCGTGGCAGGGTGGGGTGGCTGCGCCGGTACGCGCGCTACGCGCCCGCGGTCGGGCTCACGGCGACGCTCGTGCTGCTGCCGCAGTGGCCGCTGTGGCAGCTGACGAACCCCGGCCTGCACTTCGCGGCACCGCGCGCCGACGCCGCCCGGGCGACGCTCGCCGCCGTCCCCGACGGGGCCGTCGTCGAGACCGACGTGGGCCTCATGTCGTACCTCGTCGACCGCACCGACGTGTACTACCTCGGCAACCGCAACCCCGTGCCCGACTACCTCGTCATCGACCGCGTCGGCGGCGGCACGCCCCAGGAGTGGGGCGACGTCCTGCAGGTCGCGCGGCTGCTGCACCCCGACGCGACGTTCGAGGTCGTGCACGTGCAGGACGGGTACGAGGTCGCGCGGGCCGTCGGGTGACGGCCCGTGGCGACCACGGCGCCCCCGGCAGGACTCGAACCTGCAACCGACGGATTAGAAGGCCGTTGCTCTATCCATTGAGCTACGGGGGCTGGTGCTCCCCAGCCTAGTGGTGGGGCTCGCGGCGGCCGTCGGGAGGTCGCGGCGGGCGCCTCGCGCGGCCACAGGTGTGACGAGTCCGTGGCGTGTCACCCGCGTGCCGCGTTTGGCCTGGTCAGATGTGGCACCGACAATGGTGCCGTGAGTGCGCAGCCCGGGACCGAGCCTGCGCGGACGCCCGCGCCCGCGTCGGGCCGCGTCGCGCCCTCCTCGCCCGGTTGGGTCGCGTCCCCGGCGGCCGCCGAGATGCTCGCGCGCCCGCTCGCGCAGACGTCGCTGCTCGACGCGGTGCGCGACCTGCGCCGCGACGTCGACGCGACCGCGTTCCCGCTCGAGATCCCGGGCGTCGACGCCGCCCGGGGGTCCCGTGCGCGGCTCGTCGACCAGCTCGACGAGCACCTCGTGCCGCGCCTGACGGAGCTGTCCGCCCCGGCCGTCGTGGTCGTCGCCGGGTCGACGGGCGCCGGCAAGTCGACGCTGGTGAACTCCCTGGTCGGCCAGGAGGTGACCGCGGCGGGCGTGCTGCGGCCCACGACGCGCCAGCCCGTGCTGGTGCACCACCCGCTGGACGCGGACCTGCTGTCGCACCACCCCGTGCTCGCCGAGGTCGAGGCGGTCGCCGTCGACACCGTGCCGCGCGGCATCGCGATCCTCGACGCCCCCGACCTCGACTCGGTGCTGGACTCCAACCGCGACACGGCGCACCGGCTGCTCGAGGCCGCCGATCTCTGGCTGTTCGTCACGACGGCGGCGCGGTACGGCGACGCGCTGCCGTGGCAGGTACTCGAGGCCGCAGTCGAACGGTCGACGTCGGTCGCGATGGTCCTCAACCGGGTGCCGGCCGCGTCGCTGCCGACCGTTCGCGGCGACCTGCTGGACCGGCTGCGCGTGCACGGCCTGGCCGGCTCGCCGCTGTTCGTCATCCCCGACGTCGGGCCGCACGTCGGTCCGCTCGTGCCGAGCACGGTCGCGCCCGTGCTGCGGTGGCTGACGATGCTGGCCGGCCCGGACCGCGCCCGCACGGTCGTCGCGCGCACGCTGCGCGGCGCGCTCGACGCGCTGCGGCCGTGGGTCGACGAGCTCGCCGAGGCCGTGCAGGACCAGGT